>JABGTH010000010.1 GCA_018647275.1 Paracoccaceae bacterium | reverse complement strand
GTTTAGTGATGCAAAGGGATCTTGGAAAATCATTTGCATATCAAGGCGCGCATTGCGCAAGCCATTGGTATTCAACGCCATAATGTCTTTGCCACCAAGGCGCACAGCACCCGTTTGCGGATCAACAAGACGCAGGATCGAACGACCGGCAGTGGATTTACCACAGCCGGATTCCCCGACCAAACTTAGCGTCTGGCCCTTTTTGATGTTGAACGACAGGTCCTCAACCGCATGAACATTCGCAATTGTGCGGCGAAAGAACCCTCCTTTGACCGGAAAACGGGTGGTGAGGTTCTCAACCTCTAGCAAGACTTCGTCACTGCCTTCGATCGGTTCAATCGCGCCCTGATCGCGGCCCATCAGAACCATCGGTTCTGGATATTCTTTGCCCGTCATTTCGCCCAATTTAGGAACAGCGGCCAACAAGGCCTTAGTATAAGGATGCTGCGGATTTTCAAATATTTCCTCGACAGTTCCCTCTTCGACCTTTTCACCGCGGAACATGACCACAACGCGATCGGCCATCTGTGCAACCACGGCCATATCATGGGTGATGAACATCACGGCTGTGCCGGTTTCACGCTTCAACCGATCCATCAGGGCCAAGATTTCAGCCTGAATGGTCACATCCAAAGCCGTTGTTGGCTCATCCGCAATCAAAAGGCGTGGCTCACAGGCCAGCGCCATTGCGATCACAACACGTTGGCGCATACCGCCTGACAACTCGTGGGGATATTGCTTCAAACGACGCTCTGGTTCTGGAATACGCACTTCGCGCATCAGTTCCAGCGCCTTTTCAGAGGCCTCAACCTTGGACATGCCTTTGTGCAGGCGCAAGCCTTCGGTCAATTGGCGCTCAACTGTAAAAACGGGGTTCAGTGCCGTCATCGGCTCCTGAAATATCATGCCTATCTCATTGCCACGGATCGAACGCATCAGATTCGGTTCAGTCTGGGCCAGGTCAATCTGACCTTCATCTTTTCGATCAAATAATAGGCGACCGCCAGTAATTTCACCGCCACCAAACTCAACCAAGCGCATCAAAGACAGCGAAGAAACCGATTTCCCTGATCCAGATTCGCCGACGACACAGACCGTTTCGCCGGAATTAATATCAAAGGAAACGTCCGAAACACCGACGACAGAACCGTCTTTTGTTTGGAATTCGACCCGTAAACCATGGATTTCAGCGATCGGCGTCCCGATTGTCGACGTGTTCTCGTGATCTAGCATATTGTCCCCCAAAGCGCCCGGTCTATGAGCATTTTTTAAGGCTACGTGTAACGCTTGGCAGGTGTCAAATAGATGCGGGCCACTGACACAAAATTAAATCAAGGCCAAAAACTAATTTTTCCTCACGTCGCCCATCAACGCCCTTGCAATTTTTTCAGAACCTGTTTCGATGGCGATCAGTGGCTTGTTGGGGACAAGCGAAGGCTGCCAAAAAACGTTGTACTTTGGCTGGGTTATACCGCTTACTTCGCGAGTTTTTTTCAATTCATCTCAAATACCTCAGGCCCAACGTTGGTGATCTGCGGAATAATTGACACAGTTCTGTGTCCAACATGGAGTAAAACATGAAACTTAAAACCCTCTTGCTTGGGGCCATCGCATCCACTGCTTTCGCACCCTTTGCACTGGCTGACGGTCACGAAGGTGAACGCGGTCGCGACGGCGAAGTCAAAATCATCTATTGGCAAGCCCCTTCAATCTTAAACCCGTATTTGTCCGGCGGCACAAAGGATATTGAGTCCTCAGCCGTTGTCATCGAACCGATGGCGCGTTTTGACCAAAACGGCTCCTTGGTTCCATATCTGACAGATGAAATCCCTACAGTTGCAAACGGCGGCGTGTCCGAGGACCTAACATCCATCACTTGGAAGCTAAAAGAGGGTCTACTGTGGTCTGATGGCACACCGGTGACCTCAGCTGACCTTGTGTTTACAGCACAATATTGCATGAACCCTGAAGGCGGCTGTGCACAGTTGGCTAAGTTTGAAGGCGTCGAAAGCGTGGAAGCGATTGATGCGCAGACAACAAAAGTTACCTTCTCAACAGCAAAACCAAACCCATATGGCCCATTCGTTGGCGGCCAATCACCGGTTATCCAAGCGGCACAGTTCGCTGATTGCTTGGGCGCGCGCGCTCCAGAATGTACAGAAGCCAACTTTGGCCCAATCGGTACAGGCCCATTTGTTGTCACAGACTTCAAACCGAATGACGTGATTACACTGGTCGCAAACGACAACTACCGTGATCCAAACAAACCAGCGTTTGCATCCATGACATTCAAAGGTGGCGGTTCTGCCGAAGCCTCTGGTCGTGCGGTTATGGAAACTGGTGAATTTGACTATGGTTGGAACCTACAGCTTGCACCAGACGTCATCCAGAAGATGGCCCAGGGCGGCAAAGGTGTTCCAGTTTCCGCGTTTGGCGCACTTGTTGAGCGTCTGGAAATGAACCTGACGAACCCTTCACCTGATCTTCCAGCAGAGACTCGTGCCACAGTTGCAGAACCACACCCGTTCTTGTCAGAACTTGCTGTGCGTAAAGCGCTTTCCATGGCCATCAACCGCCAAGAGCTTGTTGATGTAGGTTACGGCGACGCAGGTCGTCCAACATGTAACCTTGTTCCAGCGCCTGCTTTGTATGCGTCTGACAACACTGAATGCCTGACACAAGACATCACCGGTGCAAACGCTTTGCTCGATGAAGCTGGTTGGGCCATGGGCGCTGATGGCGTCCGCGCTAAAGGCGACGTGCGTTTGTCAATCTTGTATCAAACATCCACGAACGCTGTACGTCAGGACTTCCAAGCCTTGATTAAAGACTACTGGAGCCAAATTGGCGTCGAAACAGAACTGCGTAACCTTGATGGTTCCGTATTCTTCGGCGGTGACCCAGGTTCCCCTGATACGTTCCAAAAATTCTACGCAGACGTAGAAATGTATGCGAATGTGTTTGACGGCACAGATCCACAAGCTTACCTCGCGGCCTACCGTTGTGGCAACGAGCCTAAGCCATCCAGCCAATGGCAGGGTGAAAACATCAACCGTTTCTGTGATCCAGCGTATGACGCTATGATCGACGAGCTTGCCAAAACTGGTGATCTTGAGAAACGTGGTGAGTTGGGCAAAGCAATGAACGACATGCTGACAAAAGACAGCTACACAATCGTTCCACTTGTTGACCGTGGCCGTGTATCTGCACATGCCAACTCTTTGGGCGGCGTTGTTCTCAACGTATTCGACTCAGAAACTTGGAATGTGGCTGACTGGTACCGCACCGGTAACTAAGTCGACCTTAATCATCGTAAGGTGCGTGCCAAGCGCGCTCCTTACATCCCTACCCCCCAACGACTGACGCACAAAGGCGCCGCTTATGTTGACCTTCACAATCCGTCGATTGATCACTTCGATCCCGACGCTTTTGTTTATCAGTATTGTAATCTTCGGACTGTTACAGCTTGCCCCTGGCGACCCAATGGCCCAAGTGCCACTGACAGTACCGCCAGAAGTGAAGCAAAAGATGCGCGAAGCCCTTGGCCTTGGCGCACCGGTACACATCCAATACCTCAAATGGCTCAACCAATTCTTCATCGTGGAACCACAGTTCCTCATTGATTGGATGACCCGCGACAGCTTCTTGTTTGGTTGGCTGCCAGACACACAGTTCAGCATGGTCTATGACTCTGAACTTGAGAAACTTGTCCCACAACAGCGCAACATCAGCTGGCAGACCCGCTCGCCAATCATGGACATCGTCATTCAACGCATACCACAAACGCTTTGGGTTGTTGGACTGGCCTATATCGTCGGCATCCTGATCGCCCTGCCCATCGGTATCTATTCGGCCTACCGTCACTACTCCGTCTTTGACCAAGCCGGTACATTCATCACGATGGTTGGCTTCTCTATTCCGCCCTTCTTCACTGGTCCCCTACTAATCGTGATATTCTCGGTGACGCTCGGCTGGCTGCCCTCGATCTATGACACCACCCACGTGGTCAACGACTGGGCCAGCTTCAAATATCAGCTGTCACAAATGATCTTGCCGGTAATGGTGCTTGCCCTCCAAACCACCGCACAAATCAGCCGCTACATGCGCGCCTCGATGCTCGACAACCTGAGCCAGGACTACGTGCGCACCGCCCGCGCCAAGGGCCTGAAAGAGGGCGTCGTAGTTATGGTACACGTGCTGCGCAACTCCATGATTCCCGTAATCACGGTTATTGCCCTCGGCGTGCCCTCCATCTTTGGCGGAGCGATCATCACAGAGAACGTGTTTGGCGTGAACGGGATTGGCCAACTGCTGATCACCGCCCTGTTCGCCAACGACATCCCGATGGTCATGACCATCACCTTTATCTTCGCTATTATGATCGTGGTGTTTAACCT
>JABGTH010000011.1 GCA_018647275.1 Paracoccaceae bacterium | reverse complement strand
GGCAAAGGCGGTTATGTTCGCTCAATCGCACGTGATTTGGGCGAAGCATTGGGTTGTTTCGGACACGTGCGCGAGTTGCGCCGCATCTGGTCTGGCCCTTTCGATGCTACTGATGGCATCTCTCTTGATCAGATCAACGAACTGGCAAAGCAGCCAGAGTTAGACACGTATTTACGCCCTCTTGAAGAAGGATTGCATGATCTATCCCAGGTCAGCACCACACCTGAAGGAGCCGTGCGTATGCGCAATGGCAACCCCGGCATGGTGATGGCATCTGATGTCGAATACGGCGATGAATGTTGGGCCTCTTTGGATGGAAAAGCCGTTGCGGTTGGTCGCTATAAGGCTGGCGAACTTCACCCCAGCCGCGTGTTCAATACCTAAGCGGTCATGATCACGCGCACCCACACCAAGGGCGATGCGCCCTCAACAGCTGTCTACTCTGACTGCGAACGCTACCGCTATAGTTTGACGCGTGTGTGGAATGATCAGACTGACAAAGTGCTGTTTGTGATGCTCAACCCATCAACCGCCACTGAGGTGCAAAACGACCCAACCGTTGAGCGTTGTGAACGCCGCGCTCGCACCCTTGGGTTTGGTGGTTTACGGGTTACTAACATCTTTGCGTGGCGCGATACAGATCCGCGCAATATGAAGGCTGCCACTGATCCCATTGGCCCCCACAATGATGCCACTTTGGTTGAAAGCGCAGCATGGGCCGATACCATTGTTGCAGCTTGGGGGACGCACGGCATTCATATGAACCGCGGTTCGCAAGTGGCTGTCTTGCTTAGAGCAACGCAGCGGCCATTATTCCACTTGGGCCTTTCAAAGCAAGGGCATCCCAAGCACCCGCTTTATCTGCCATACACCCAACAACCGGAACGCTGGCCAAGCGGTCCATGAACCCGCGCCACGTTAACCAAGTAGTTCTGATCCCTTTGTAAGGGTCGAAAGAACGTGGTTCTATGAAACTGTTGAAATGGCTTGTTTTAGGATTCGATATGCTTTGGTTGGCTAGCTTAATGGGATGATGGTCGTAGGCGCAGTGACATTTTTCGAAACTCAGAGCAGCGACGATGCCACCGACATGAGCCCAGAATCTGTCGGGACACCCCCAAGACGACATTCTTTCCGGCAACAATGGAAACGATAATTTATTGGGTGGCCAAGGTGACGACCAAATAGGTGGGTATGATGGCGAGGATACCATTGACGGAGGTGATGGTGATGATGACCTTCACGGTGCCAGTGGGAACGATCAATTGCTGGATGCAGATGGTGCAGATACCTTGCACGGTAAAGCCGGAAATGATTCACTCTATGGCGGCGATGACGACGACACATTGTATGGTAACAATTTTAATGACACGATTCATGGCAGCGCTGGAAACGATGCACTTCAAGGATCTGCTGGAAACGACAACCTATCGGGTGGTATCGGGTCTGATGCACTGCAAGGTGGCTTGGACGATACCGCGACGGCTGGCATCCAAGACATTAACCAAACTGATTTTTTGAACGGCGAAGCTGTTGCAGACGTTGATGCAGACAGTAATATTGCGCTGACCCCGCAAAGCCTCGCGCAAACGGGCGTCATCGCCAATGTTTAAAGGGCTCTCGCAGTTTTCCTTTGCCATAGCTCCAGAAATATCCTACACGCTAATGTCCGCTATGGAATCATCCATGGCGGCACCTCCATGGGCCTGCACTGGACGACATCCCGGGCTGCGCCATCACACTAACCTTTTAAAGGAGACCCCGATGTCGATCACACCAGAAGAAAAAGCACGCTTGATGAAAGAATTCGCCATCAAAGAAGGCGATACAGGTTCACCTGAAGTTCAAGTTGCAATCCTGTCTTCACGCATCGCGACTTTGACAGAGCACTTTAAAACACACAAAAAAGACAACCACGGTCGCCGTGGTTTGCTTAAGATGGTTGCGACACGTCGCAAGCTGCTGGACTATGCCCGCGCTAAAGACGAAGCACGTTACCAATCTATTATTAGCCGTCTAGGCCTACGCCGCTAAGCGTATCTTCGACTGTAATTCTGAAAACGCCCGTTGTTTACAGCGGGCGTTTTTTGTTGGGCTGTCTTCATTGGGAATAGGACAACCTACAACCTGACTACTCCTTACGCGAACGGCTGCAAGCGGCGCACGGACGTTTCGACAATCGAAGTTTTGGCAGCGCGCACATGAGTGAACTATCACTTGGCATAAGCCTTGGCACCTCTGGCATTCGTTCAGCTGCTTGGGACGAAAGAGGCACCGTTGTCTAAAGTGCGCTCCACTCACGCGCCCCAAGATCCTGAACGTCTTGATGCAAACAGTTGATGGAATGGCGTTGTTGATTTCCTGATCACAACAATGCACCCAATAGCGGATTTGCTCCGGCGACCAAAATATGGCTTGAGTAGGCCGCAACAGCAGGCGTAAGAACAGAGCCTTTAACAAAGGTGAAACCTGCAGTAGCAAGCCTTGCCGCGTTGTGTGCAGATAATGAGCTCACCCTTTCAGCCTCTCACCAAACGCAATTGTCCATGCCAGAAAAACCGATAGTATCGTCGTTTTTCTTGCGTGTGCAAAACTTACATCTGGTGCTGCGGTTACGTCACTCGGCACTACTTTGGCAGTGAAGCTGCTGAACTCAAACCGTTAGATGCCCCAGATTTGTGGCTGTATTCTCATAAGCCTGGCAAACAATGGATGGTAGGTGGTGCCTCAATACTGATGGCGGAGTTATGATTCACTTTTTCATGTTTGCCGAGATCAATCGCCTACCACAAGAGATCGATCCAACTAAACCGAGTTATCTAGATTTTTACCCTCTGGCCAAAGCAGGCGAGCGTTTTCCGATCAATGATCCACCCCTTAAAGCAGATTGAGCCCGATGTTGGCTTAGAAACACCTCGCCGCTCAATATTTCAAGAAAGCCGGTTGCATCTAGGTGATCCATGACGGGCCCTTTCACTTCGGAGAAGTGGAATGTGACGCCGCCCGCCTTGAGCCGCTCGTTGATAGCTTCAAGCGATTCTATTGCCGACATGTCGATCGCGTTCACCGCAGAGCACAACAGCACGACATGTTGGAGCTTTGGCTGTTTCGAAACTTCATGATAAATGCGGTCTTCCAAAAACCGAGAGTTGGCAAAATATAAACTTTCATCAACCCGTATTGTCAGGATAGCTGGATCGGTCAAAACGTCGTGGCGCAAGACGTTTCGATAATGCTCGGTCTCGGGAACTTGACCTACGATCGCCATATGAGGACGAGATGTTTTATAGAGGTGAATTAGGATCGAAGTTGAGACCCCTGCTGTAACACCCAACTCAACTCCCATCACAAGGGTAATGCTCATTGTTGCAGCGACGGCCGCGAAATCAGCCTTTGAATGCAGCCATGTCTTTTTCAGAATCGAAAAATCGACCAGTGAAAGCACGGCAACAATGATCGTTGCTGCAAGGGTCGCTTTTGGCAGATTGTATATCAAAGGAGTCAAAAACAGCGAAGCTCCTGCCAGACCTATCGCGGTATAAGCGCCCGCCGCAGGCGTATCGGCTCCGGCATCATAATTCACGACGGATCGTGAAAATCCGCCCGTCACTGGAAACCCACCTGTAAAGGACGCGCCCAAATTGGCGGCACCCAATCCAATCAACTCTTGATCAGGGTCAATACGTTGACGTTTTTTCGCAGCAAGTGTTTGCCCGACAGAAACGGATTCAACAAACCCGATGACCGAGATCAGGACCGCAGCGCCTATGAGGTTGGACCACATCTCCGTCGAAAACGATGGCATCGTCAAAGGTGGCAAACCTTTTGGCACATCTCCCACAACCTGCACACCCCTTGCGGCAAGGTCGAAAAACCAAACGACCAAAGTTGTTACTACAATCGCGGCGACAGGTCCGGCTTTGGCAACGATACCTGCAATACGCGGAGCGACTCCAAGACTAGCAAGCAATGGCAGTAACCCTTTGCGCACCCAAAACAGGAAACCAGTGGCGACGACACCAATGACTGCAGTGATCCAATTCATTTGTGACACGTTGTGCGCAAGCGATCCGATCAGATCAGGCAGCGTATGCCCATGAGCGTCGATGCCAAGAATATTCTTCAGCTGGCTCGCGGCGATGATGATGCCGGTTGCGGTTATAAAGCCGGCAATCACAGGGTGGGATAGGAAGTTTGCCAAAAAGCCCAGTCGGAACAAACCAAGGGCAAATAAAATCAGGCCCGATAGGAATGCCAATGTGATAGCTGCCGCAATATACTCAGAAGTTCCAGGCTCAGCGATTTTAGTCACCGCCGCCACCGTTAAAAGCGATACGACCGCAACGGGTCCCACAGCTAAGGCGCGGCTGGTCCCGAAAATCGCATAAAGAATGATCGGCAACATAGACGCATAGAGTCCCATTTCTGGCGGTAAGCCAGCAAGCAAAGCATATGCCAACGATTGTGGGATCAACATAATCGTGACGATCAACGCAGCGACCATATCATTGGTTAACGTGCTACGGCCATACGTGCGCCCCCAGTCAAGGATCGGCAGATATTTAGCCAGTTGCGTCGTGTTCATGATCAGTGACCTTGTTATCGTTAAGTTATGCCGCGTTCACAGAGAGCCGAGCCAGCAAAGGAGTAAGATCAAAGCCTGCGGATTTCGCCATGCGTAAGATTTCGTCAGGCGATTGCCCTTGCTCAGCGGCGCTTAACGCCCAAAGTGAGGCCGCGCGCATACCACTACGGCAGTAGGCAAAAACGGGATGATCCGCCTCTGATGCTATAGCATGAAATGCCCGTATATCTGCATCGGCAATATTCCCTGGAACGACGGGGATCTGGTGAACAGTGATGCCCAAAGCATCCGCGGCGTCGCGCACTTCGGATATAGCAGTCTGATCAGCGGTCTCTCCCTCGGGGCGCGCCACGACGACTGTCTTGACGCTCAACCTCTTCAGGTCGTTCAAGTTCGCAATAGAAATTTGTGGCCCAACATAAGTCTGGGCATCAAGTCGTGTGATTTGCATCTTGGGTTTTCTAAGGTAACGGTTTCAGAGTTGGTTGAGTGGGACCTTCAATACAAGCCGACCATCTGCATCTTCGGGCACTTCGCCAGCGCGCATATTGACCTGCAAGGACGGGATAATCAGCTTGGGCATCGCCAGCGTCGCATCACGCTCAGATCGTAGTTTGACGAATGCCTCTCGGGTCACGCCTCCACCAACATGGATGTTGTGGTCTTTTTCGTCCGCGACCGTTGTTTCCCACGCGATATCACGGCCGTTTGGTCCGTAGTCATGACACATAAACAACCGCATTTCTTCTGGCAAAGTTAGGACTTTCTGGATCGAATCGTATAGTTCACCCGCGTCCCCACCTGGGAAGTCAGCGCGCGCGGATCCGCCGTCCGGCATGAACATCGTATCACCCACAAAGGCAGCGTTCCCCATCACATGCACCATACAAGCGGGTGTATGCCCCGGCGTGGCCATCACAAAGGCGTCGATTTCGCCGATCTTATAGCGATCGCCGTCCTGGAATAGCGCATCAAATTGCGATCCATCCCGTTGAAAGTCAGTCCCTTCGTTGAAGATCTTTCCAAACGTCTCTTGGACTTCCATGATCCGTGCACTAATGCCGATTTTGCCTCCCAGCTTGTCTTGCAGATATGGTGCGCCAGACAGATGGTCAGCATGAACATGGGTCTCGATGATCCACTCCAAGGTCAGCTCGTTTGATGTCATGTAATTTACAATGCGATCCGCATGATCATGAGTTATGCGGCCAGATGCATAATCAATGTCCATCACGGAATCCACGACAGCGCAGGCCTTGGTTTTTGGATCAGAAACGACATAGCTGATCGTGTTGGTTGCCGCGTCAAAGAAGCCTTCGACGTCTGGCTTCATCGCCATGTCAACGGGATATTTTTGCATAATTTTTCCTCTCAAACCTCAAGACTTTTTGGTGATTGCACCGCCGTGTATTTGGCAATGACCATGCCAACCAACATGGCGGGAACAAAGAAAAGTGTGCCACTGGCGGCCAATGGCAATGACGTCAATGCCGGACCGGGGCAGAACCCCCCCAAGCCCCACCCAATGCCAAAGGTTGCAGCGCCAAAAGCGAGCCTTGCATCGAAATCAATGCGCGTTGGCAAATGAAATACGTCATGGAATAACGGTTTTGAACGTTTCTGAACCAGCCAGAATCCAGGCATTGTGATCATGATCGCGCCGCCCATCACGAAGGCAAGGCTGGGATCCCATGCGCCGAACAAATCGAGGAAGTTTTGACCTTTCGCGGGGTTCGCCATGCCAGAGAGAATAAGTCCGGTCCCAAACAATAGCCCTGCGAAGAGCGTGCTGAATCTATGCATTGCCTTAGCCCCCCACAACATGGCGTAGGATAAAGACAGTCACAAAGGCGGTGGCCATAAATATTATTGTCGCAGCAATGGAACGAGCTGATCCTCGTGAAATTCCACATACACCATGGCCACTTGTGCATCCATTACCGATG
>JABGTH010000245.1 GCA_018647275.1 Paracoccaceae bacterium | reverse complement strand
TCAGGAGCGACGTGTTTCGGGCTGTATTCATCAGCGAAAGATGCAGCAAAGGCTGCACAACGTATTCAACGAGCCCATCCCGAGTGGTGGGTCACTGACGCTAAAGTTTTAGAAACCTAGTTGATGCGTTCTACAACGTAGTCGGCCAAATCGATCAGCATTTGTTTGACTGGGTGGTCAGGCAATGACACGATTGCAGCCGTACTTTTCGCAGCCCATTCAATCGCCTCATCACGCGTGTCGGTTAACGCGCCATGTTTGTTCAACAGGACAAGTGCGGCTTCGAGGTCGCCCTGTTCTTGCTGGCCTTTCTCGATTGTCCGCTTCCAAAAGGCATGTTCTTCAGGATCCGCTTTTGAGATTGCCTTGATCACAGGCAGCGTCAGTTTGCACTCACGAAAATCGTCGCCGATATTTTTACCTGTTGCGGCAGACTGTCCTTTGTAATCTAGGAGGTCGTCGACGATCTGAAATGCGATCCCCAAAGCGTCGCCATAATCGAACAGTGCTTTTACCAATTTTTCATCAGCGCCAGCAATCACGCCACCAGCTTCGGTAGCCGCTGAAAACAATGCTGCCGTTTTTCCGCGCACGATTTGTAAGTAAGTGGCTTCTGTTGTTGCGATGTCGCGGGCCGCTGTGAGTTGTAGCACCTCGCCCTCGGCAATTGTCGCGGATGCGCTGGCCAAGATGTCCAAGACGCGCATCGATCCTGTTTCCACCATTAACTGGAATGAACGCGAAAATAGGTAGTCGCCAACCAAAACAGAAGATTGGTTGTCCCACAAAAGGTTTGCGGTTGGGCGACCACGGCGTTGTGCGCTTTCGTCAACAACATCGTCGTGCAGTAATGTGGCAGTGTGAATGAATTCTACAGTAGCGGCCAAATGGATGTGAAATGGGCCGTTATATCCGCACATCTGGGCTGCAGCCAACGTGAGCATGGGGCGCAAGCGCTTGCCGCCGGCTTCAACCAAATGCGCCGTCACTTCAGGAATGCGAGGCGCGTGCTCTGATGCCATGCGCGCCTGGATCAATGTGTTCACTGCAACCAAGTCGTCGGCCAAATAAGCAGCCATTTGGTCGTGTGGTTTTTGCTGTGAACTTGTATTGGCCATCTGATATCCCCGCGCGGCCCCTCGACTGTAGAGCAGCATGTCATTATGTAGTAGTTCATGAAGGAATTATTACGCAGCACCGACCCAACGATTATTGCCTTTGCCACGGCCCTTCTGTCTGGGGAGGATATAGCTTGCTTTCAAATGGACGTAAATATGAGCGTTCTGGAAGGTGGAATTGGAATCTTCCCGCGTCGACTGATGGTCCGTCCCGACGATCATGAGCTGGCAGTCACAATTATGTCTGACAATGAAATTCCGCTGGGTATATGATTGAATCTGATGATCTGACAAGAGACGCCTTTTTAGGTGGTAAAGTTCAGTTATTACAACCAAAAACGGGATATCGAGCTGGCGTTGATCCTGTTTTTTTGGCAGCAACTGTTACGGCCCATGAGGGCGAAACGGTTCTGGATCTGGGGTGCGGGGTAGGAGCTGCGGCATTATGTCTTGGGGCGCGAATACCAAACTTAAAATTGATAGGTGTTGAACGCCAACCAGAGTATGCCGAGTTGGCGCGAAGAAATGGCCTTGAAACCGTTTGTGCCGATATCGCTAATCTTCCTGACGAGATCCGCCAACAACAATTTCACCACGTACTTGCCAACCCACCTTACTATGATCGCAACGCGAGCGTTGCAGCACGTAATATTGGGCGGGAAGAAGCGTTGGGCGAAGACACACCGCTGTCTACCTGGATGAAGACGGCTGCAAAACGTCTCAAGCCAAAAGGGTTCGTTCACGTGATTCATCGCGCAGAACGATTGGTTGATTTATTGGCAGCCCTACCGTCGGATGTAGGGAGCGTGCAGGTTTTACCCCTTACTCCGCGGATTGGGCGCAAGGCTGAATTGATCATATTGCGTGCTAAAAAAGATGGACGCGCTGCATTTGAATTACTTTCGCCGTGCATTTTACATCATGGCGAAAAGCATGAGCGCGATGGGGACAGCTACGTGCCTGAAATCAAGGCTGTTTTGCGTGATGGTGCTGGGTTAAGGTTTTAACCGGCCGTTAAGCGTGAATATGCTCATACTGTAGCTGCAGCGTGACAGAATGGATTTTTCGTGGTTCACTCAAGTTACGCACTTTGTCAGCAAGGAGGATTGAATGAGCTTAAATTCGCATCTGGAAGAACTGAAAAGAAAGCACTCCACTCTCAGTCACGCGGTAGAATTAGCGCAGAGCGCGCTCGCCAGCAATGACATCGAAGTGGCGAGTATGAAGAAACAAAAGCTGCGACTGAAAGAACAAATTTCGCGATTATCAAACTAATCAAATTTTGGCGCGGCTGCATAGGCGACTGCGCCGCTTTCCTAACGTCTGTTGCCAACGGGGATGATTTTTAGCCCTGCAGTTATGTCAGCGGTCTTACTTATTTCCGCAATCATCCATTCCCGGAATGCTTTGATTTTTGGCTGATCCTCGACGCCATCAGTGCATAAGAACCTGAAGCGTGCTCCCGTGCCCAATGCAGTTTTGAAGGGCATAACCAATCTGCCTTCAGAGATTTCCTTCACAACGAATGCGCGTCTGCCTAGTACTATGCCGGCACCTGCAAGCGCCGCATCAACGGCATGATCGCCCTGTGAAAATTGCACGCCGTGAATCTCACCGATATTTACTTTCATTGCCGCGAACCATTCAGACCAGCCTGCAGGTGGGTCTAAGAAGTCGACGCTATGGTCGATGATAAGGGGTGCTTTTGCGAGGCTCTCTGGTGTTGGAAATTGCATCGCCAATTCGGGCGTCATAACTGGTGCAACCCATTCCTCAG
>JABGTH010000108.1 GCA_018647275.1 Paracoccaceae bacterium | reverse complement strand
GCCAATGCTGTTTTTAAAGCGCCCAAATCCGATTGATCCAAAATAAGCCCTTCAGCGCCCAAGCCCTGAGCTTTCATTGCGGCTACTGTTTCTTGCAGGCGGTCTGCACCACGGGCCGCGCACACGACATGTGCACCAGCTTGCGCCATGGCCACGGCGCAGGCTTGTCCAATACCAGATGAAGCACCAGTGACCAAAGCACGTTTGCCATTTAGCGAAAGCGACGGTGTTGTCGGCAGCTTCATTCAGGTTCTCCGTTTGGGAAATTTAAAGGACCCATATTCCGCGCTTTGTTGAATTCACGCAAGCGCGCAAACACATCAACGCCCAACTGACGATATACGTCCAACAAGTCGACAAGAACCCAATTCTCCCGAATTTTATCGCCGTCTAAACGCCAGAAATCCAAGGAACGCATTTCGATCTTCTGACCATTTGGCGCTATGCCCATCCAGCCTGATCCCGTTACAGTTTGCACCATGTCGGGCCAGCCAGTGACGGCGACATAATCGCCCTCAGCAAAGAAGTGGAACGTTGTTTCATCGGGAAATTGTCCGCGATCAGGCATGGCGTTGAGGAAGGGGATTTGATGCCAATTGCGAAAGCCTGAAATACCGCGTGCTGTGCCAATGCCAGAAGGCCCGTACCAAGTCATTTTTGGGTGCCAAAAGCGTTCGAGCTCCATTGCTTCAACAGGTTCCGCAGGATGGCGCACCAATGCCGTTAGCATCTCTAAGATATGGGCTTGGCAGAACTGAGCGCGATCCGTTTGATCGGTTGTATCCAACAATCCATCTTGGGTGATCGGACTGGGCGTATGCCATTCACGACCCAAGCTTGGAGCCATAGGCCATGCACCGGCCTGCATCATCAGTTCTGGAATATCCCAGATCGCTTGAACCTCGACAATTTGCCCGTTTTCCATGCGGTAAAACTCGTGAAACCGCATGTGGGCAATATGACCCGTTGGTGGGATATCTAGAAACGGGGCTGTAGAGGTACCAATATAGGAACCACAGCATCCGATCCAATCGTTGCCCTCGGGAGTTTTGCCGCTAACAAGGATCGTATCGCGCCGCTCAAGGTCAGGCATGGCGTTGTACAAGGGTGCGAAACAAGTGTCGTAAAGCGCCTCTGCTGGAAGATCCCCAAAGGGGTGACACATGTGAACAATTGCACCCGGTGCCATGAGCCGTTGCAATGCCGTTCGCACAGTCGTTTCGTCAAAATCACGCAATGCCGCCAGTAGCGGCTGGATTGATTTTGTATTGCTGCGCGCTGTGGTCATTTAGTCTTTTGCATCCCGATAAGGTGCGCCTGTGCCGTATGGGACGTTGATCCCACCGTAGCGGCGTACACGAACATTACATTGCTCTGCGTGGCCTACAAAACCCTCAAGCATACATAGGCGGCTGCCGTATTCGCCTACTAATGTTGCGGCTTCATCGGTGGTGATTTTCTGATAGGAATGCGTCTTTAGGAATTTGCCAACCCAAAGCCCACCAGTATAACGGCCCGCCTTCTTGGTCGGTAAAGTGTGGTTTGTTCCAATAACTTTGTCCCCGTTTGAAACATTGGTCCGTGCCCCTAAGAACAATGCACCGTAGCACGTCATTTTCTCAAGGAACCAATCGTCGCGATCTGTCATGACTTGCACGTGCTCGGAGGCGATATCGTCAGCAACTGCCAACATTTCATCATAGGTGTCGCACAAAATAACTTCGCCGTAGTCCGCCCAGCTGACCGATGCAGTATCCGCAGTGGGCAAAATTGTGAGCAAGCGATCGATTTCGCGTAGTGTGTCTTTGGCGAGTTTGCGTGAATTGGTTAGCAGTACGGCGGGGCTGTTATAGCCATGCTCGGCTTGGCCTAAAAGGTCTGTCGCACACAACTCGCCATCAACGGTGTCGTCAGCGATTACCATCGTTTCCGTTGGACCCGCGAACAGATCAATGCCAACACGCCCAAACAATTGGCGTTTTGCTTCAGCGACAAAGGCGTTACCTGGCCCGACGAGCATATGAACGGGTTCAATTGTTTCAGTGCCAATAGCCATCGCGCCAACGGCTTGGATCCCGCCCATAACATGAATTTCATGAGCACCGCCAAGATGCATGGCGGCAATCACAGCCGCGTTCGGCCTACCATTGAAGGGCGGGGTGCAGGCAACAATCCGTGGAACGCCAGCAACTGTGGCTGTGGCGACAGACATATGAGCTGATGCAACCATCGGGAACTTGCCACCCGGAACATAACAGCCAACAGATTGAACCGGGATATTTTTATGGCCTAGAATAACGCCTGGCATCGTTTCAACTTCGATGTCCAGCATGCTGTCGCGCTGGGCTTGGGCGAAGTTGCGCACCTGCGCTTGGGCAAATTTGATGTCAGCCAATTCACGATCCGACAGGGATGCGATCAGGTCGTCAATTTCTGCTTGTGACAGTTTGAAGGATGCAGGCGTATAGTTGTCGAACTTAGCCGACAGGTCACGCACCGCTGCATCACCGCGCAGCTCAATATCTTTTAATGTGGCTTCGACAACAGCTTTGGTTTTTGCATCTTCTTCAGCGCGCTCTGCGTCAGGTTTGCCGCGTTTTAGATATTCTACTGCCATCAGTCTTTTCCTGTTTCTATCGTGGGGGAGGGTGGTGTTTTCTCACAACGGTCATAAGCTTCCCACCCGTGACCGTTGAAAACATCCACGCCCAATTGCGCAAGGACATGCGGAAAGTCTACCATCACCCAATTGTCAGTGATCTTGCCGTTTTCAACTTTCCAAAAATCCATATAGCGAATTTCGATCCGCTTACCAGTTGGCTCGACGCCCATGAACTTGCCCGAATGCAACGCCTCTTGACGTCCAAAGGCCGCGGCCCATTCGCCCATGTACAGGCGCGCCTCATCAACGCAAACCTTGTCTGAGAAGGCCGCTTGAAATGGCTTTTGCCAATTGTCTTGGAATTCTTTGATACCCTCTTTGGTCCCGCATCCTGTGTTGCCCATCCAACTGAACCCTTGACTAAAGAATTCACCGATGTCCGCAATGCGATGGTCATTCAACCCATCCACCATACCCTCGATAACTGCGCGGGTTTCTTCGGTTTTGGACATGTCTGTGTCGCGAGACAATACCGCTTGTTCTGGGCGTGCTCCACTCATCCTTTGACGGCTCCTGCTGTAAGGCCACTTACGATTTGGCGTTGGAAGAATAGGATCAAGACGAACAAGGGTGCCGTCGCTGAAACAACTGCCGCAACTGCAAACATAACGTTGCCCTCGGTCTGGGTTGTTCCCAAGAAACTGGCAATTTTTGGCACCATCGTTTGGTTCGCTTGGCTTAGCAATGTCGCGGTAACAGTGAAGTCATTGTAGGCCAACAGGAATGAGAACAACCCTGTGGTCACAACGCCTGGCCACATGACGGGGACGATGACATGGCGAAATGCTTGGAAACGTGTGCAGCCATCAACCATAGCGCTTTCATCAAGGTCTTTGGGGATGTTGAGAAAAAAACTGTGTAACATCCATAGGGTGAAGGGCTGATTGATTGCCACCATGACGATGATCGCGGTCGGCAAATGCCCCCAGAGGTTCCACTCAAAGAACGGCAGGAGATATCCAGACACCAAAGTGATGTGTGGCATGGCGCGAAATACGAGGGCGAGCATTAGCAAATAGAACGCAT
Organism: Paracoccaceae bacterium; assembly: GCA_018647275.1. Lineage (GTDB taxonomy): Bacteria > Pseudomonadota > Alphaproteobacteria > Rhodobacterales > Rhodobacteraceae > Ascidiaceihabitans. The sequence continues at coordinate 2,916 of JABGTH010000108.1, read as the reverse complement.
ACTTTTTACCAGAGCGGGCAAGGGCGTAACCGCCAAGCGTGCCAAGGGTCAGTGAGATGATCACGACGGACACCACTACGATGCTGGTGTTCAAAGCGGCAATCCAGAACTCTTTGGTGACCCACGCGCCGTAATACCCTTTGCCAGTGAATGCGCCGCCCGTTTCGATTTGCGTGCGCACGCCGTAAACTGCGTTAGTCCAATCAGCTTTAGAAAAGAAGTCACCCTGTACTTTGAAAGATCCCCAAAGCGTCCAAAGGAACGGAAACCCTGCTGCAACGATCCAGACCAAGACAAGGCCCCAGATGATTATATTTAATACGGGTGAACGGCGGTGAACGATATCTGACATTATACCACCTTCTGATTAAAGTCGCGCCACGTGCGGATCAGCACTGGAATAAGCAGGATGCTCACCCCGATAATGGTTAGGACAGAGGTTGCGCCGGCTGAGCCAAAGAACTGGCTCTCGGTACCCACAAGATCATTGTAGATAATCCACGACAAAGAGGTGGCGCTGGCTTGGGCCGAAAAACTGACGATTGGTTCAAAGACACGGAAGTTGTCCATCAATTGGATCAACGAGATAAAGACGGTCAGCGGCATTAAATGAGGTAGAACAACATAGCGTGTCCGCTCCCAGCGTGATGCACCATCAATCATCGCAGCTTCCATTGTGTCGGCAGGAACAGTTTGTAGCCCTGCGTAAAAGACGATGAATGCGAAAGGAGCAGAGTGCCAAACACCGTAGACCATCAGCATAATCCATGTCAGGGCAGGCGATGCTTTCAACGATAGGTTTGGATCGTCGAATATCCGCTGCAAGGTCGCGCCAAGGATACCGTTGGCATCAATCATCCAGAAAAGGATCAATGAACCAATCAGCGGCGTTACGATCATTGGCAACAGGGAGATAAAGATCGTTGGACCTTTAATCCTCTTCGGCAATGTGTTCACGCCAAGCGCGATCATGAAGCCAAAGATGATGACCAAAGGTGTCACCACGAAAGTGTAGGTCAACGTAAACGCAAGGGCGCGATAGAACGGCAGGTTCAGGGCTTTGGACATGAAGTCAACAAGGCCGGTGCTGGACCGCCACGCCAAACCTATTTCACTAAAGGCAAGGTGATTGCGATTGGTGTAGGTGCCCAAGCCATTGAACTGACCCAAGGGGCGCTCTTCTTTCAGCTTGGCTGTTTCTTCTACATCTACCTGTAATTCTTGTTTGCACCCAAAGGGGCCACAGTTTTCAACTTCAACCATGACGGCCTCGTGCTCAATATGCAGGGACTGCACGGCAACAGAAACAATCGGCAAAGCGATAAACAGCAACATCGTAATCAACGATGGTAATATAAACCAAAAGAAGGTGCGGTTTTTCATCAGGCTTGCCTACGGCTGGGGTGAAGGAGGATGGATAAAGAAGGGGGCGGTACGCCCCCTTCCGTAGTGGTTTATTTTAAGAAGCCTTGCTCTTTTGCTGCTGCGGTATATGCCGCTTCAACGTCAGCCAATGCTTGCTTTGCGCTTTCAGAGCCCTGCAAGAAATCGGTGATTTCTGCGCCTAGAGCTGTGTGAAGTGCGCCCATGAATGGCAACATTGGGTAAGGTGCTGCGCCGCCAGCTGCTGTGCTTGAAACACCTGCTGATGCTGGGCTTGGCATGTATGCACCGTCCAACCATACAGCTGCGTCATTGTTGGCTTTGACAACGTCAGAAGAAATGCCGTTCATCATAGCAACGAATGTTGCTTCTGCATCTTCGTCAGATGCGTTGGTTGAGATCGCAATGCCGTCCCACCATAGTGTTGAAGCTGGCCGTGCGTCGTTGCCCCATGTTGGTGCTGCTGAAAGAACAGTGCCGGACACGACTTCGGCTGTTGAGCCTTCATCGTCCAGAACTGCGCTGCCGCGTGATCCCCACATTGTTGCCAATGCAAGATTGCCAGCTTCCCACTCAGCCTGTGTCGCGTTGGAGTCATACGTCAGATAATCTGGATTAGAATAAGCAACCAGTGACTTAAGCATTTCCAAAGTAGCAACGCCGTTTTCGTTGTTTACCGCGGCTTCTGCAGTGCCTGATTTGAAGAAGTCAGCGCCTGTACCCATGTACATGTTCACGAACTCTTCGGCCAAGTTCCAGCCAGCTTTTGTGTTCAAAGCAACGGGATAGTCCATTAAGCCAGCAGCGCGGATTTTTTCAGCGGCTGCAAGAACGTCTTCATAAGTTGCTGGGATGCCATCAACGCCAGCTGCTTCCAACACGTCAGTGCGTGAGAACAAGTGTTGTGCGTTGGCCATGAAGGCAACGGCCATCACTTTACCGTTCACTGTGATCAATTGGCTTTTGCTCAATGCAGCGCCGTGCTTGGCAACCATTTCATCGAGCGGGCGAACCAAACCGTCGTTCATCAATGTGACGAGGGTAGAGTTGGAAACAACCACTGAGGAGTATTGAGCAGGGTTAGCGGTAAGAGCCGCAACCATGATGTCTTTGTGGTCCTTGGTAAGGTTGGTTTCAACCGTTACGCCGTCACCAGCACATGCTGCGGCGGCAGATGTCACGGCTTGAATTGCTGGAAAATCGTTGGATAAAACGCTGACGTTGCCGCCTGAAATGCCGCATCCGGCGATTGCTGTGCTTCCCAAAAGTGCGAAAGCACCTGCGAATGTAATTGTCTTCAGAAACATTTGTTTCTCCCTGGTTTTCATTAAGATGCGCCTTGCAAGATCGCACCTTGGTTACTCCCCTTTTCTGGGGATTTGGTTCGGGGTTATCCCCCAATTCGCGCACCTGTTTGTTTATCGAACAAATGGCAAATATCGTTTGGCACAGAGATACGAACCATGTCGCCGATCTGTGCGCGGTATTCTTTGGATGCTTTGACCGAGACCAGCTCGCCGTTCACCCGAACAG
>JABGTH010000152.1 GCA_018647275.1 Paracoccaceae bacterium | reverse complement strand
ATGCCATTCAATAAGCCCACCATTGTAGATTTTTCTGGCTTCAGCTTCGGCTGCATGTTGTTCAAGGGTTTCAAGGTCAAGCATATGCAGAAGCAGCATGTCCTGACCATCGTGGTATACGGCCCGTCCAGTCACCTCGCATTGCAATGGCGTCTGGTCAGCACTTTGTAGTGTTACCTGCCGGGTCCAAGCGGTACCGCGATACTGTGCCTCCGTGATAAAGACAACGAAGGCCTCCATACCCGCAGCAACGAAGCGGGCAAAATGCGATCCTGGCAGGGCATCATCCCCTAAAAGTGCTTCGGCCTCTTGGTTCGCTGCCAAAATACGGTCCTGGCTAAGATGAAGCAGGATGGTCGGGCCAAAAGCGCCGGTGAGAAACGAATCGGAATCGGTATCAATCATTCCTGGATAGGGCGCAGGCACGCGCATGTGTGCAATACGAGATATCGTAAATTACGATATTTCGTAAAACTTTTTGAACCACATTACCATTTTTGCATTGAAATTAATCACAAAATTCATTTTTTGACTTCTTAACGAATGCCTACAAATGCCGTTGCTCCGCTGCCACCATGAAGAAAATCAACAGCGAGGTTGCAACATGACTATAAAATCACTGGGTAATCCCTTCTCTCCAGAAACAGATCTGCGGCACGCCGCCGATTGTGGCTGTCACACCTGTAGCGCACCCAAATTTGAGGTGGCGGAAAGTATTGATCTGTCCTCCTCCGAAGGAATGATGGAACGCGCCGTTGAAAGCGCGATTGTCCGGTCTGTTTTTGGTCAAAGCGACATCGGGCGTCGATCCTTCATGGGTATGATGGGCGGTTCGACAATGGCCGCCGCACTGGCATCGGTCTTTCCGCTGAACGAGGCGAAAGCTGCAATTCTCGACAAACTTGGGCCACCTGAAAAAACAGACCTGAATATTGGATTTGTGCCGATCACCTGCGCGACCCCGATAATTATGGCACAGCCTTTGGGTTTCTATGAGCGCTACGGTCTAAATGCCCAAGTGATCAAAACCGCAGGTTGGGCCGTTGCGCGCGACAAGTCTCTGAACGGAGAATATGACGCCTCGCACATGCTGACGCCCATGCCTTTGGCGATGAGTCTTGGGGCGGGGTCGGTTGCGGAACCTTACATCATGCCAGCTGTCGAAAACATTAACGGACAAGCCATCGTGCTGTCGAATGAACACCTTGACAAACGTGATCCTAAGCAATGGAAGGGCTTCACCTTCGGCGTGCCGTTTGAATACTCGATGCACAATTTCCTGCTCCGGTATTACGTGGCCGAGTTTGGCTTGGACCCCGATGTCGATATCCAGATCCGCGTTGTGCCGCCGCCAGAGATGGTTGCCAACCTGCGAGCCGGCAATCTTGACGGCTATTTGTCGCCCGATCCATTCAATCAGCGCGCCGTCTATGAGGGCATCGGGTTCCTGCACATGTTGACCAAGGATATTTGGGAAGGCCACCCTTGCTGTGCTTTCGCAGCCCCCCTGTCATTTGCGCAACAGTTGCCAAACACCTATGGCGCGCTTTTGAAGTCGATCATCGACGCCACGCAATATGCATCAGCAGCCGAGAACCGTAAAGAAATCGCGGAGGCAATCGCCCCCACCAACTACTTAAACCAGCCGGTCACGGTGATAGAACAGGTCCTTACAGGGACCTACGCCGACGGCCTGGGCGAAGTGAAGCGCGTGCCTGATCGGATAGATTTCGACCCCTTTCCGTGGCATTCCATGGGCGTATGGATCCTGACACAGATGAAGCGGTGGGGCTACATCGAAGGCGACGTCGACTACCGCGGCGTCGCGGAGCAGGTCTACCTGGCCGCTGATTGTAAGAAAGTAATGGAAGACCTCGGGTATGAGGCGCCGGACATCACTTACAAATCGCACACTATTATGGGTAAGACCTTTGATCCTGCGAAGCCGGAAGAATACGTCAGCAGCTTCCCGATCGGAAAAGGGTAAGCCATGGGCACCCTTTCCTTGAACCAACGAGCCGCTTTGCTGTCGGTATTGATGCTGGTTGTCGGTCTCCTGATATGGGAGGCCGCCATTCCTGCCCAAAAAGCCGTTAAGGAGTTGACGGAATACGAAATTCTGACCGGTGCTGGCTCCCAAAAGGCTGGTGTCCCACCACCCAGTCAGGTCATTATCAAGGCATGGGATCAACTAAGCGACCCTTTCTATGATGCGGGACCCAACGACAAGGGCATTGGCATTCAGATCGGGTATTCGATTTACCGTGTCCTGACAGGCTATCTACTTGCCGCCTTGATTGCTATCCCCTTCGGGTTCCTGATTGGGATGAGCCAAGTGGCCTACAAGGCTTTCAATCCGTTCATTCAGGTGCTGCGCCCAATCTCTCCGCTCGCTTGGATGCCACTTGCGCTGTTCATCATCGGAGATAGCGAGGCTTCTGCGATCTTTGTGATTTTCATCTGCTCGATCTGGCCGATGTTGATCAACACCGCCTTTGGTGTTGCCGGAGTGCGTGAGGACTGGGTGAATGTTGCCCGCACCCACGAGCTTGGGCCGATCAAAACGGCCTTCACGGTCATCTTGCCAGCTGCTGCGCCGACCATTTTGACTGGAATGCGCATTTCGATAGGTATTGCGTGGCTGGTCAT
>JABGTH010000252.1 GCA_018647275.1 Paracoccaceae bacterium | reverse complement strand
GGTGGTTCGCCTTTAGCCAAGCCGTTTGGTAACTGACAACCGCATAGGCAGCAGCGTGAGATTTGTTAAAGCCGTAGTTCGCAAACTTTTCAAGAAGATCAAAAACCTCAGAGGCTTTCTTTTTCTCAACGCCGTTTTCTTGTGCCCCTTTTTCAAATTTGGGCCGTTCTTTCGCCATCTCTTCGGCGATCTTTTTACCCATCGCACGGCGCAATAGGTCAGCGCCACCCAGCGAGTAACCCGCCATGACCTGCGCAATTTGCATAACCTGTTCTTGGTAGACGATGATTCCTTGGGTTTCTTCCAAGATATGGTCGATCAGTGGATGTACAGATTCCAGTTCCTTCTGCCCATTCTTCACTTCACAATAGGTCGGAATATTCTCCATCGGACCCGGACGGTAAAGCGCAACCAAGGCGACGATGTCTTCGATACAGGTTGGCTTCATCCGTTTCAGAGCATCCATCATGCCGCTGGATTCCACCTGAAACACTGCCACAGTCTTCGCGCTAGCATATAATTTATAGGACGCTTCATCATCCAACGGGATCGTCGCAATATCGTCGATCAAGCCCTGAGGGGGCTCAAACAGTTCGGAACCATCCGCAGAGATGTGTAAATGGCGGCCAGACGCTTTGATTTGATCAACCGCATTCTGAATAACTGTCAGGGTCTTAAGGCCCAAAAAGTCGAACTTGACCAATCCTGCTTGTTCAACCCATTTCATATTGAACTGTGTGGCAGGCATGTCCGAACGCGGATCTTGGTAAAGTGGCACCAATTGGTCTAGTGGACGATCCCCAATAACAACGCCCGCAGCGTGGGTCGAAGCGTTGCGAAGTAGGCCTTCAACTTGTTGGCCATAATCAAGCAAGCGTGCCACGACTTCTTCGTTCTTTGCCTCTTCACGTAAACGCGGTTCGTCTGCCATAGCCTTTTCGATTGAAACAGGTTTTACCCCTTCAACAGGGATCAGTTTAGATAGACGATCCACTTGCCCGTAAGGCATCTGCAAAACACGGCCAATATCACGCACAGCAGCCTTCGATAGAAGCCCACCAAAAGTGATAATTTGCCCAACTTTATCACGGCCGTACTTCCCCTGAACGTAGCGAATAACTTCCTCGCGACGGTCCATGCAAAAATCGATATCGAAGTCAGGCATGGACACACGTTCAGGGTTCAAGAACCGCTCAAATAGCAATTGATAGCGCAGTGGATCAAGATCGGTGATCAACAACGCATAAGCAACCAACGACCCTGCACCAGAACCACGACCCGGCCCAACTGGGATGCCTTCGTCTTTGGCCCATTTGATGAAATCTGCAACGATCAAAAAGTAACCAGGGAAACCCATCCCTTCAATGATCTTTAATTCAAAATCGAGGCGAGCCTCGTATTCCGCAACCTCAACAGCATGCGGGATAATGGACAGGCGGTAGCGCAAGCCCTCTTCGGCTTGACGACGCAATTCTGCGATTTCGTCATCCGCAAATTTAGGAAGGATCGGATCACGGCGATATGTCTGGAAGGCGCAGCGTTTAGCAATCTCAACAGTGTTCTCAACCGCCTCAGGAAGGTCAGCGAACAAGGTGACCATTTCAGCCTGAGACTTAAAATAGTGCTGAGGTGTTAGGCGACGACGCCCTTCTTGTTGATCGACATAAGCCCCATCAGCAATGCAAATCAATGCATCATGAGCTTCGTGCATCTTAGATGCTGGGAAATAGACGTCATTGGTGGCGACCAATGGCAACCCCATCGCATACGCCATTTCAACAAATGGACGTTCTGTCAAACGCTCTGCCTCTGGTAAACCGCCATCAACAGGGTGGCGCTGTAGCTCAACATAAAGACGATCACCGAAAATACCGGCAAGGCGATCCATCAATGCTTGAGCTGCGGGTTTTTGTCCCGCCTGCAAAAGCTGTCCAATGGGGCCAGTCGACCCACCCGTCAAACAAATTATGTCAGCTCCGTATTGGGCCAATTCATCCACTGTGACTTGGGGCAATTGATCGTGGTTATCGATATAAAGGCATGAATTCAACTTCATCAGGTTTTCGTAACCTGTCTCTGTCTGAGCCAACAAAATCACAGCTGCAGGCGCACGCGCCTTCTCTCCGGGGCGACTTTCAACATAAGTGACGTCGACCTGACAGCCCACAATCGGCTGGATACCTGCACCCGACATTCCAACCGAATACTCCAACGCCGCAAACATGTTGTTTTTGTCGGTCAATGCCATTGCAGGCATCTTATTGTCTGCACAAAGCGCAGGCAGCTTTTTAACACGCAATGCACCCTCAAGTAGCGAATACTCAGAATGGGTACGAAGGTGGATGAATCGAGGGCTATTTGTCATGCCTGCAACTTAAGGCGAACTGACAAATGTTGCCACAAGGACTTGCCAAAAAGTCAGACACTTGCAAAACTAAAATCAGCACGCCCGCACGAACGTCTACTCCACATCGACGACGCGCAGCATTTGGGCTTTTGGTAGGGTGGCGGGTTACAATATATGAACGTGTCTTTTCGGCTAAACGGAAAGGATGTGGAGCTTAGCAACATAAGCGCCACAACAACGCTGCTTGATTGGTTGCGCATCGATCAAAATCTGCACGGCACCAAAGAGGGCTGCAATGAAGGTGATTGTGGCGCATGTTCGGTGTTAGTGACCGATGAAACCGGTGCCAAAGCCCTAAACGCCTGCATCTTGTTCCTACCCCAACTGGACGGCAAAGCGATCCGCACAGTCGAAGGAATTTCGGCACCCGACGGCACATCCCACCCTGTTCAAACAGAGATGATTAATCATCACGGCAGTCAGTGTGGCTTTTGCACACCTGGTTTTATCGTCTCGATGGCCACAGCGCATTTGAACGGCGACACGGACCACGATGTGGCTCTCGCAGGGAACCTTTGCAGGTGCACGGGCTATGCGCCGATCATTCGTGCGGCAAAAGCTGCAGAAAGTGCACCAATCCCTGCGCATATGGTGGAAACCCCTCCAATATTGCGCGCCAAACCCAAAGAAAAGGATCTAATCCCCACAGATCTGGAAGGTTTCGCAAGCTGGTACGAGGCCCACCCAGACACAACGCTCATTGCGGGCGCAACGGATGTCGGCCTTTGGGTGACAAAACACTTTTCAGATCTTGGTCAAACGGCATTTTTGAACCGTATTCCAGAGCTTCGTGGCATTTCAGAAACAGATGAGGAAATACATGTCGCAGCCATGACAACGCTGACTGAACTCCTTGAATCCATGAAAACAAAACACCCAAGCTTTGCGACCTTGATCAAAAGATATGGCTCAACCCAAGTTCGCAATGCAGCTACAATCGGCGGTAACATCGCAAATGGATCCCCAATCGGAGACGGGCCACCAGCCCTAATCGCATTGGATGCAACGCTTCATCTGCGCAAAGGCAGCACAACACGCCAAATGCCAATCGCGGACTATTTCATCGAGTATGGTAAACAAGACCGTGATATAGGCGAGTTTGTGACTGGTGTTTCAATCCCGAAGGCCGTCGACAACTTGCATTGCTACAAACTGACCAAGCGTTTTGACCAGGACATCTCGGCCGTTTGTGGCTGTGTATGGATCGAACTCGACGACGATACGATTTCTAAAGTGCGCCTTGCCTATGGCGGCATGGCTGGAATCCCCAAGCGCGCAAAACATGCGGAAGATGTGTTGCGTGGAAAGGCTTGGTCAGAAGAAACTATTCGCCATGCGATGGATGAGATGACAAAGGACTTTGCTCCCCTGTCAGATATGCGAGCTTCAGCCAAATATCGGATGCAAACGGCTCAAAACATGCTGCTTAGAGTTTGGTATGAGCGAAACGGTCAAACCACATCAGTACATGAGGTGACACCGTGAGCATTGCTAAGCCCCTCCCCCACGATGCGGCAGCGCTTCATGTGAACGGCAGTGCGCGATACGTTGACGACATCCCGACACCCAGCGGGACACTTCACCTTGCTTTTGGCACCAGTCCTATTGCTGCAGGAACGCTCAATAATATGAATCTTAACGCAGTGCGTGCGACTGAGGGCGTGATAACAGTTTTGACGGCGGGTGATCTGGAATTTGATGCTGATGTATCGCCATCGGCCCATGATGAACCGTTACTGGCAGAGCAAACAGTTGCCTACGTTGGGCAACCAACGTTTCTGGTAATCGCAGAATCTCACACAGCAGCCCGAAAGGCTGCGCGCCTTGCGCAATATGATATCATAGAAGGCGAGCCCATCTTCACAATTGAAGAGGCTTTGGCGGCCAATAGCCGTTTTGAAGATGGGCCGCGTATCTACGCCAAAGGCGATGCTAAGGCGCACCTTGTGTCTGCAGCTCATTCTATCACAGGCTCCATTTCAATGGGTGGGCAAGAGCACTTTTATCTTGAAGGTCAAGCGGCCCTCGCCTTGCCTGATGAAAATGGCGACGTTTTGATTCACAGTTCGACCCAACACCCGACTGAGATCCAACACAAAGTTGCACATGCAATCGGCAAACCTATGCATGCCGTTCGGGTTGAAACACGTAGAATGGGAGGAGGGTTTGGCGGCAAAGAGAGCCAGGGTAATGCGCTTGCTGTTGCTTGTGCAATCGCGGCGCTGAAGATGGGAAAACCCTGCAAAATGCGTTATGATCGCGACGACGACATGATCATTACGGGCAAACGGCACGATTTTCGAATCGACTATACCTGTGGTTTTGATAGCGATGGTTTGATCCAAGCCATTGATGTAAAACACTACACCCGCTGTGGCTGGGCACAAGATTTGTCGCTGCCTGTTGCTGATCGGGCGATGCTCCATGCAGACAATGCCTACAACTTGCCGAACATTCGAATTGAAAGCCACCGCCTCAAAACCAACATTCAAAGTGCCACAGCCTATCGCGGGTTTGGTGGTCCACAAGGCATGCTTGGAATGGAGCGGATCGTAGATCACATCGCACAAACATTGGGCGTGGACCCCGCAATCGTTCGTCAAAAAAACTTTTATGGCTCCGGCGGAAGTTCGACTGGTAAGATGAAGCCGCAGACGACCCCTTATGGGCAGGAGGTCACTGATTCGATCGTTGCAGAATTGACAGACACTCTGATGTCTTCCTCCGATTATTTTAATCGACGAGCCACCGTTGATGAGTGGAATTCAACCAATCAAATTATCAAACGCGGCATTGCCATGACCCCTGTCAAATTTGGCATTTCATTTACACTGACACACCTTAACCAAGCTGGTGCATTGGTTCATGTTTATCAG
>JABGTH010000012.1 GCA_018647275.1 Paracoccaceae bacterium | reverse complement strand
TATCATAAGCTTGTTGCGCATTACAGGAATATGGCTCATGACAGACCCAACCTGTCGGTTGCGTGCAATCCCCGCGCCAAAGCCAGAGGCACTGCCCGTTACAATTGCTACTTTGCCTTGCAGTCGCATGTTATTCTCCTGTCAGGTCTAGTTTTAGAATGTGGCGTTCGTTGCCGTCTTCGTTTTGGGAGGCCTTCACCGTGCGTTCGTGTTCGAACCCCATTTTGTCCCAAAAGGCGCGCGCGCCAGTGTTCACATCCAGCACCGCAATGCGGATACAAGGCGCGTTGTCGGCGCGGGCCTCATCGATAACGTGTTTTGCGGCTTTGCGTCCCAAACCATCGCCTCGCACATTGGGATCCAAAATCAGCAACCCCATGTACCAATGCCCATGTTTTGGATAATGGCGAATGCTGCCTGCAAATCCAGCCAGTGTGCCGTCAGGGCGTTCCAATCCGCGCAGGAACCTGTCGTCTGGCCCACAGACGGGTGGGGCATCGTTTAATGTGCTGTGCACAAATCCGGGGTTGTTGGCTTTGCCCGTTTCCATTTTCACATAGTCGCTGGCGCGGTACATCAGATCGGCGACGCGGGCGTAATCGTCTTTGGCGTCTAATGTTACTATCTTGATATCATCCATGATATGCTGCCACTGCCTTGAGTGTTGAAAAACCGTATAGTGCCTCGAACCCTTTTTCGCGTCCATGGCCAGATAGACCTACGCCGCCAAAGGGCAGTTCAACACCACCCCCCGCGCCGTAGTTGTTGATGAACACCTGACCAGCACGCAATCGTTTGGCAAGGCGCATCTGACGCGCGCCGTCTTTGGACCAGATCGAGGCGACCAGGCCAAAGTCAGTGCCATTGGCGATTTTGACGGCGTCTTCTTCGGTGTCAAAGGGGATCACCACTTGGACGGGGCCAAAGATTTCTTGCTGCGCCAGTTCGTGATTTGGATCAACATCTGCGAACAGGGTAGGGGGAACATATGCGCCACCGATCGGGGCACCTGGTGCCACAACGCCAACGGCAACCTTGTTCAAATCAGCGCCACGGGCCAAGAACCCTTCGACAATTTCCTTTTGGCGCAGGGACACCAGTGGTCCCACATCCAGATCATCGCCTGCGGGGCCAACGCGCAATTCACCGTAACGTTTTGCCATGCGCGCAACGACGTCATCATAGACCCCGCGTTGCACCAAGATGCGCGAGGATGCGGAACAGGTTTGTCCTGCATTCTGAATCCCTGCGTTCACAAGGAAAGGCAGGGCGGCGTCTAGATCCGCATCATCAAACACCAGTTGCGGGGATTTCCCGCCCAGTTCCAATGTGACAGGAACCGCATTTTGGGCCGATGTTGATTGGATCAACTTGCCCACACCGACAGAGCCCGTGAAGGAAATGTGATGCACCAATGGATGGGCTGTGAGGGCGGCACCCGCTTCGGCCCCCAGGCCCGAAACCACGTTCAACGCGCCATCAGGTAATCCCGCTTGGCGACAGATTTCAGCAAAGGCGAGGGCGGTTAAACAGGCCTCTTCGGCAGGCTTCAAAACGGCGGCGTTGCCCATGGCAAGGGCGGCACCAACAGAGCGTCCGATAATCTGCATCGGGTAATTCCACGGGATGATATGCCCCGTAACCCCGTGAGGTTCGCGCATGGTATAGACGGTATAACCCTCGAGAAATGGGATCGTCGCACCGTGAATTTTGTCCACGGCCCCTGCGTAAAATTCCATATAGCGGGCAAGGGCAACAACATCTGCGCGGGCTTGTTTGACGGGTTTGCCCACGTCCATGGATTCAAGGGCGGTTAATTCGTCAATGTTTTCAAGAACCAATTCACCAATGCGATGCAGGATGCGGCCCCGTTCAAACGCTGCCAATTCACCCCACGCACCTTCCAGTGCTGCATCTGCAGCGGCAACCGCGCGGTCAATGTCCGCCGCATTGCCCCGTGCGATGTCGCATAAGATTGTGCCGTCGGATGGGTTTTTTAACGCAAGCATTTGGCCCGACAGCGCTGGCACCCAATTATTGGCGATAAAGCAATGGGTAGGGTCGATGTTAAGGGGGCGAATAGTCATCTGGATGTCCTGTCGCAAAGCGTCTCCCCCTCAAGCGCGAGGGGCGTTTTAAGGTTAGATTACCGTAACACTACGCATATGCAACACAGGGCGATTAGCGCCGTAGATTAAGTGTCCGCTAGGATCATCTTGGCGCAGTTTTCGCCGATCATGATTGCAGGGGCGTTGGTATTGCCAGATACGATTTCTGGCATGATCGAACAATCTGCGACGCGCAAACCGCTGATGCCATGCACGCGCAGTTTCTGGTCCACTACGGCATCTTGCCCGCTGCCCATCTTGCAGGTGCCAGTTGGGTGGTAGATCGAAGCGGTGTTGTTGCGCGCCCAATCAAGGGTGGCGTCATAGTCGTCGATATCCAGGTCCGCGTGGGGGCGGTATTCTTGGTAAATTTTGTTGTCGAGTGGCGCGTGTTTGGCGATTGTGCGTGCGATGTTCACGCCTGCCACAACCGTGCGGCAATCGGTTTCGGTGGACAGATAGTTTGGAATGATTTTGGGATAGACCTGACCATCGCCTGAGGCCAAACGGATTTCTCCACGGCTTTCTGGGCGCAGCTGACAGACCGACATAGTGAACGCCGAGAACTTGTCGGCCCCCCTACCAGGGTTTTCGGCAGATAGGGGTTGGACGTGGAATTGCACATCTGGCGTTTCCAAGTCTTCGCGTGTTTTCATGAAGCCGGTGGCAAGGCTGGCGGCCATCGTCATTGGGCCTGTGCGGGTCATCAAGTATTTAAGGCCAATCTTGGCCTGCCCAAACAAACTGCCAACTTCGTCGTTCAACGTTGGTTCATTACATTTGTAAACCAAGCGAGCCTGCAGGTGGTCCTGCATGTTCTTGCCCACGCCGTTTAAATCTTTCTTAACCTCAATGCCGTGCTCTTGCAGTTGGGCGGCTTCGCCGATGCCTGACAACATGAGCAACTGAGGGGAGTTGATAGACCCGCCGCTTAGAATCACTTCGCGGTTGGCTTTTGCCACCACTTCCATACCGCTGCGATCTTTATAGGTCACACCTATGGCCACACCGTTTTGGATATTCACCTTTTGCACTTGGGCATGGGTGACGATCTGCAAATTTGAACGGCTGCGGGCAGGGTTTAGGTAGGCAACGGCCGTGGAACAGCGGCGGCCGTTCTTTGATGTCAGTTGGAAAAAGCCAACGCCCTCTTGGGTTTCACCGTTGTAATCGGGGTTGAAAGGGTACCCCGCCGCTTGCGCCGCTTCGACCCATGCGTCCGTGATAGGGCGTTGAATGCGCATGTTGGATACAAACAATGGCCCGTCGTCACCGTGATAGTCATTGGCACCGCGTTCGTTATTTTCTGCCTTTTTGAAAAGTGGAAGCACATCATCCCATGACCAGCCCGTGTTGCCCATTTGGGCCCAGCGATCATAGTCCTGCGCCTGACCGCGCACATATAAAAGACCGTTAAGCGAAGAAGAACCGCCCAGAACCTTGCCACGGGGCCATTCAATGGAACGGCCATTCAGACCTGCGTCTGGTTCTGTCTTGTAGCACCAGTCAACGTTTGGATTATGAATCGTCCTGAAATAGCCAACTGGGATGTGAATCCACGGATTTAAGTCACGACCACCGGCTTCTAACAAAATAACATTGCAAGCAGGATTAGCGCTTAATCTGTTGGCTAAGACACAACCAGCAGACCCTGCACCAACAATAATATAGTCTGTTTTCACAAGGATACTCCTGATTGTCACAATTAAGTCTATACAGGTAGAATTTAAAATACTTCTAATTTTTGATAATAAAAGTATCATTAATTGATAGTGAGCGGGCGTCACTGGGGTGCCGTACTTCAGGCTGCTGCGCTGCACAGTTCCATACTTGATAGCTTTGATCTCACCATGGATCTCGGTTGCACTTACATCTTAATTGGCACTATGGCTGGTGCCAACCAGATAGGGCGAGTGAATGCCAAACGATATGGCCGACCAAAAAGGACAGATTCCAACAAACTTACGGCTATTGTTACTGTTGGAAGAAGTCGCACGTGCAGGCGTCCCTGTAACGCCTGCCGGTTTGGTCGAGGCGTTGGGCCTACCAAAACCCACTGTGCACCGACTGTTTAACACCGCCGAAGAAGAAGGTTTCCTACAGCGCGACATCGATGGACGGTCTTATGGACCAGGTCCACGCCTGCGCCGCCTTTCAGTGAATACGCTTAGCTCACAACGCCTACGCACCCTGCGCCTGTCCATCTTGACCGAAGTTGTCGAACAGATGGATGAGACCTGCAACATCTCGGTCCCAGACCGCGAACACATGGTGTATCTTGAGCGGATCGAAACCAAATGGCCGCTGCGCATTCAGTTGCCAGTAGGGACCAGAGTGCCGTTACACTGCACGGCTTCTGGTAAAATGTACCTCAGTTCGTTGAACCCACGATACTTGGATCGCTACCTTGCGACCCATAAACTGGAACAGCACACCAGCAAGACAATTACCGATGTTGCAGCCCTCAAGGCTGAACTTAGTAAAACGCGCAAACGTGGTTATTCCACGGATGACGAGGAATTCATGTACGGCATGGTTGCGGTGGCTGTTGCTATCGTGGATGACCAAGGACGCCTTGTGTCTACATTGTCAGCACATTCGCCTTTGCAGCGAAACAACTTGGTTAAAATCACTGAAAATATCGGCACGCTAAAATCAGCTGCAGAAAAATTATCGGACTTGTTGCTTACTTGAGGATGTCGATCTGTTGACAACACCCCTTGGTGTTCGCCAAAGATTGCAACAATGGACCAGCGGTTCCTATTCAATAAATAACAGGAGATACGCATATGATGCGCACCCGTGCAGCAGTTGCAGTCGCAGCAGGTCAGTCACTTCAGGTGATGGAAGTGAATCTTGACGGTCCACGTGCAGGCGAAGTTTTGGTTGAAATCAAAGCAACAGGCCTATGCCACACAGACGAATTTACCCGTTCAGGCGATGACCCTGAAGGGATCTTCCCTGCAATCTTGGGCCACGAGGGCGCAGGCATCGTGATCGAAATCGGCGAAGGCGTGACGTCTTTGGAAGTTGGCGATCACGTGATCCCACTTTACACACCAGAATGCCGCGAATGCGAATATTGCTTGAACCCTAAAACCAACCTTTGCCAAAAAGTGCGCAGCACACAGGGCCAAGGCTTGTTGCCAGACGGTTCTACACGTTTTTCGATGTTGGATGGCACACCGATCCACCACTACATGGGTTGCTCTACTTTCGCGAACCACACAGTTGTTCCAGAGATCGCATTGGCGAAGGTCCGCAAAGACGCTCCATTTGACAAAATCTGTTACATCGGTTGTGGCGTAACAACTGGTATCGGTGCGGTTATCAACACGGCCAAAGTTGAAATCGGTTCAAAGGCTATCGTCTTCGGTTTGGGCGGTATCGGCTTGAACGTTGTTCAGGGCTTGCGTCTTGCGGGGGCGGATCAAATCGTTGGTGTCGATCTGAATGATGACCGTATTGAGATGGGCAAACGTTTTGGCATGACCCATTTTGTGAACCCAACCAAAGTTGAAGGCGATCTGGTTGAGCACCTTGTTGAATTGACAGGCGGCGGCGCAGATTACACGTTTGATGCAACCGGCAACGTTGGCGTTATGCGAACAGCGCTTGAAGCATCACACAAAGGTTGGGGCGAAAGCATCATCATCGGTGTGGCACCAGCTGGCGCTGAAATCTCAACACGCCCGTTCCAATTGGTCACTGGCCGTACATGGCGCGGAACTGCTTTTGGTGGTGCCAAAGGCCGCACAGACGTTCCAAAAATTGTTGATTGGTACATGAATGGCAAGATCGAGATCGATCCAATGATTACGCACAAGTTGACCCTTGATCAAATCAACGAAGGCTTTGAATTGATGCATGCTGGTAAATCTATTCGCGCTGTCGTCGAATTCTAAATTAAGCCCATTTTTACGAAGGTTAACGCTGAAACCAGGGTTGAAAATTTATGAATTATCGTTGCCTCTGATGAGGTGACCAACTGTGCAGTTCGTGGGTCGAATTGCACAGTTTTGCGTTTGTGGGGTCTATTTTGGCTGTTTTGGCGTTTGGCCACTGTACAAAACACTTTTCAGACTGCGCAGTTTGTCGTGAAAATCGTGGCGAACGCACAATTGACTTTGTCTCGAGACGCTACGGCGGGGTGGCTTTTTGGCCCTGGATACATATATCTCAAGCAACCCAATTGAGAGGCTTCTTGCGATGAAAATTACCGTTAACGGCACCCAGTACGACATCGATGTTGAATCCGATATGCCCCTTCTTTGGGTGCTGCGCGACGAGTTAGGGATCACTGGCCCAAAGTACGGGTGCGGCATTGCCCAGTGTGGTGCCTGCACCGTTCATATGAACGGTGAAGCGGTCAAATCCTGCCAAGTCGCAGCAGAAGACATCGTTGGAGAAGTCGTTACAATTGAGGGGCTTGGCACACCTGATGCGATGCATGCAGTGCAATCCGCATGGGTTGAACATCAGGTCGCACAATGTGGGTACTGCCAGTCTGGTCAAATGATGACGGCGGCTGCATTTGTGCTGGAAACACCAGCACCCACTGATGAAAAAATTGACGAAGCAATGAGCAGAAACCTTTGCCGTTGTGGTACTTATCCCCGTATCCGCGCTGCTGTGAAAACAGCCGCCAAAAATCTAAGTGATGCCTAAATCCATGGGAAAAATCAAAACAATCGCCCGCCGCTCTTTTTTAACCGGCTCCGCTGCCATCGTCGGCGGAGTTGCATTCGGCGTTTACCGCTACAAAACACCTTATGCGAACCCGTTGTTAAATGGCCTGCCAGAAGGCGAAGCCGCACTAACAGCCTATGTGAAAATTGATGCGTCTGGCATCACTCTAATCACGCCACGGGCGGACAGCGGGCAGGGCGCGTATTCAGTCCAGGCCATTCTTATAGCTGAAGAGTTAGATGTTGAATTGGATCAGATAAATGTTGATCCGGGCATGCCAGACAAAGCTTATTATAACACGGCCCTTGGGGCAGATGGGGCACCCTTTGCCCCGACAGATGATAGCTTTGCAGCGAACACGACCCGTGCGGTCATGGATTCAATGATGAAATTTGCTGGTATGCAGATTACTGGTGGCTCAACAACCGTTCCAGATTCATACGAAAAACTGCGCGTAGCTGGTGCTGTCGCCCGTGAAACGCTCAAAATGGCGGCAGCTGAAAAGACAGATATCGCCGTTGCTGATCTGAGGACAAAATCCGGCAAGGTGATCACGCCAGATGGCACTGAAATTCGCTATGAAGACTTAGCCGCGATTGCTGCGACCTTAGACCCAGTAGAAGACGTCGCTTTGCGCGATCCAAACACATGGCGCATTTTGGGAAAACAACACCAACGTTATGATACAGTTGCAAAATCTACAGGCACCCAAGCCTATAGCATCGATTTCAAACGTGACGGTATGGTGCATGCGATGGTGCGCACTAACCCACGTCGTGGTGGTGAAATGATCAGCTTTGATGATACCGAAGCGAAAGCGATGCGCGGCGTTCAAAAGGTGCTCCCTATCACGGGCGGCGTTGCCGTTGTGGCCGACAACACGTGGCGTGCAATTCAAGCCGCGAATGCTGTTGAGATCGAGTGGGGAGCAGCGCCGTATCCCGCCGAAATGGATGCGCATTGGCAGGCACTGTCCGATAGCTTTAACGACGATCAACAAGACAGCCGCCAACGCGATGATGGCAATGTCGTTGCTGCATTGGACGGCGCAGATGTGATCGAAGCCGAGTACCGCGCACCCTATCTGGCGCACGCACCGCTTGAGCCTATCAGTGCAGTGGTTGAAGTGTCTGAGGATCGTGTGGACGTATGGACAGGTACGCAAATACCGCGTTTCGTTCAGACCAACGTGTCAAAGGTGACAGGCGTCGATTTTGATGATGTGCACGTGCATGTTTTGATGATGGGTGGCAGTTTTGGTCACCGCCTTGAAGACCGTATAGTGAAAGAAGCCACTGAAGTTGCGATGCAAATGCCGGGTATTCCGGTTAAGCTGACCTACTCACGTGAAGAAGATATGGCGCACGACGACACCCGCCAAATCGCTATGGGACGCGGGCGCGGCAGTGTTAAAAATGGTCAAGTCGAAACGATGGATTTGGGAATCGCGATGCCGTCCGTGGTTGCCAGTCAAATGGGCCGTCAGGGTCTGTCCCTTCCGGGGCCAGATACGCAGATTGTTGCGGGCGCATGGGAACAACCACTGAGCATTCCAAACTACCGGATCACAGGTTATCGTGCGCCAGAGCTTGCGCCGATCTCAAGCTGGCGTTCCGTTGGCGCCTCCACAAACGGATTTTTCCACGACGTGTTTTTGGATGAACTTATCCACGCAGCTGGTGCTGACCAGATGGAAGAACGCTTGCGTCTGTGCTGGCATGAACCATCGCGTAAGGTATTGGAAAAGGTCGCTGAAATGTCCAATTGGGGCGCACCTTTGGCACCCAAAAAAGGACGCGGCGTTGGTTTTTGCATGTCCTTTGGTGTGGCTGTGGCCGAGGTCGTTGAGGTGACCAATACAGATGACGGCATCAAGCTAGACAAGGTTTGGGTTGCGGCCGAGGTTGGCAAAGTGGTTGATCCGAACATGTTTGAAAACATGGTACAGGGCGGTGTCAACTGGGCTTTAGGCCATGCTATCATGTCTGAGATCACCTATTCTGATGGTATGACTGAGCAGGAGAATTTTGATACGTTTGAATCTTTACGGATGTATCAATCGCCAAAGATTGAGGTAGCAGGTTTGGAAAACGGTGATCACGTGCGTGGCATAGGCGAACCCATGGTTCCACCAGCCGCCGCTGCATTGTCCAATGCGATCTTTGCGGCAACGGGCCAACGTATTCGCGAAATGCCGATGAACAAGTTTATCGATTTCGTATAAAAATCAGCGTTGGCCTTATTGGGATAGGGCCAACGCGTTGCATGGTCCAAGAACGACCTGTGGGGGGGCATAAAATCACTTGACGCTTGGTTTAAATCATCGTCGTTTGACGTATGGACATTTTTCAAAACACCCCCCGCACACATGTATCTGGTTTGGACGATGTTCCAGTGCCCAGCATCGATCACCAATCCGTTGCAGACCTGATCCAACGCTGCCCTGAGGCAGCAGAAACTCCGCTTCATGATGTGGTCAGCTTGGCTAATGATTTGGGCGTTGCATCCGTTTGGATCAAGGACGAGCGCAATCGTATGGGGCTGGGCAGTTTTAAGGCACTGGGTGCTGCATATGTGATTGCACATGATGCCAAAGCAGGACGCGCTAAGGGTCGTACATATGTAACGGCTAGTGCTGGCAACCATGGTATGTCGGTCGCGGCGGGCGCATCGGCCTTTGGTGCATCGGCCGTTGTTTATATTGCCGAATCGGTGCCCGAAGTTTTTGCTGATCGATTGCGCGGCTTGGGTGCGCAGGTGGTGCGCGAAGGTGCGATCTATGAAGACAGCATGGCGGCGGCGTTGAAGGCCGCCAATGACAATGGCTGGGATATCCTATCGGACACATCATGGCCGGGGGATTACGAGCGCCCACATCG
>JABGTH010000013.1 GCA_018647275.1 Paracoccaceae bacterium | reverse complement strand
TCAACGCCCAAAGCCGAACAGGCCGCCCGTATCGCCAACACTTCGGCATGGGCTGTTGGGTCATTCAATTCGCGGGTGCGGTTTCCAGCCGATGCAATCACCTGTCCTACCCCATCCACGATCACTGCGCCCACGGGCACTTCGCCCCGATCAGCGGCAGCGCGCGCTTGAACCAGCGCCTCGGACATAAAGGATTTAAAAACCATAGTTTCAATTGCCATCAAAACCCGTGCTTTCGCAAGTGCACAGGATAGTTTAGAGCGGGCGACATGACAAAAGACTCAAAAGATAAAACCACCACTTCTGCTACTGCAGGCGACCGTATTGCCAAAGTCATCGCCCGCGCAGGCGTCGCCAGTCGACGTGACGTTGAGCGAATGATCGAGGAGGGCCGCGTTTACGTAAACGGGTCCAAGGTTGAGCGCGCAGCACTTAACGTGACAGCCGC
The DNA here is from genome assembly GCA_018647275.1 of Paracoccaceae bacterium. Lineage (GTDB taxonomy): Bacteria > Pseudomonadota > Alphaproteobacteria > Rhodobacterales > Rhodobacteraceae > Ascidiaceihabitans. The sequence goes on along the minus strand of JABGTH010000013.1, from coordinate 12,111 downwards.
CGACCGTATCACTGTGGATGGCAAACAAGTCGGCGAACCAGATGCGCCCCGTCTTTGGCTATATCACAAGCCTGCGGGTCTGGTCACATCTGACCGCGATGAAAAAGGTCGCAAGACCATTTATGACGAAATGCCTGAAAACCTGCCGCGCGTTCTCGCGATTGGCCGTCTCGACATTAACTCTGAGGGTCTTTTGCTGCTCACCAACGATGGTGGGATCAAACGCAAACTGGAATTGCCTTCAACGGGTTGGTTGCGCCGTTACCGCGTGCGCGTAAATGGCCGCCCCACTGAGGATACGTTTGCGCCCTTGCGCAACGGTGTCATCGTGGACGGTGAAAAATATCAAGCCATGCAAGTTACGATTGACCGCCAACAGGGCGCGAACGCTTGGCTGACTGTGGGCTTACGCGAAGGTAAGAACCGCGAAATTCGCCGTGCAATGCAAGACGTTGGACTGACAGTAAATCGCCTGATCCGCATCAGCTATGGCCCGTTTCAATTGGGCGATCTAAAGCAAGGCGAAGTTGAAGAAATCCGCCGCAAAGTCATGCGCGACCAACTTGGCCTTGATGCTGGTGCCGCTGATGACTCAGCGACGACATCCAAGGGAAAAACCGTCAAACGCGGCGAACGTCCACCACACAAAGAACCCATTTCACGCAAACCGTCCGAACAGGGACGTACGCGCAACATGGCCCGCTCAGAGGCCGAACGTAAAGCTAAGGCCAAAGTGGAATCGATGGGCCGTGGTAAAGGCGCGACAAAGACATTCGGCAAACAACACGGCCGTCCTGATCGTGCCGAAGCAGATATGTACGACGAACGCGAAGATGGCTGGAGCTATGGCAAGCCAAAGGGACGCCCAGGCACAAAGCAAACAGGTCGCCCAGTAAGCAAACCAGCTGGCCGTCCGACAAGCAAACCAGCCGGAAAGTCGTTTGGCCGTCCAGCCGGTTCTAGCACTGGCAAGCCAGCAGGTCGTCCATCAGGCAAGCCATTTGGTAAACCTAGAGGCCCAAACAACCGCTAAAGGTGCCGAAATGGTGGAAATTCCACTTAACGGCTTAGCTTAACAAATGTTACGCCCCCACCCTATGCGCTAAAAGGGCGTCAAGTTTTTAACGCGTTAATAACGCTTGGGGAATCCAAATGACCGATCTACTGACCATCGAAAACCTTGGTAACCTGCTCATGCTTTGCTTTTTGCAGGCTGTTTTGGGTTTTGATAACTTGCTTTACATCAGCATCGAAAGCCAACGGGCACCTGCTGCCCAACAAGCTGCTGTGCGGCGTTGGGGCATCCTAATTGCCGTTGCACTACGCGTTGTATTGCTGTTTGTGATGATCCAGCTCATCGATGCGATGGCAGAACCCTTTGTTACCCTTGACTGGACTGGCGTGATTACGGGCGGTGTGAACTTTGCCACCTGCGTATTTATCCTTGGCGGTATCTTCATCATGTACACAGCCGTCAAAGAAATCGGCCACATGCTGTCGATCGAACACCTTGATACCGATTTGGCCAACAAATCAGGAAAGTCAGCAAAAAAAGTTGTGCTGATGATCGTGGTGATGAACCTGATCTTCTCCTTCGACTCAGTTCTATCTGCCCTCGCAATCACCGATGTCTTCCCAATCCTTGCCACTGCAATCTTGCTTTCAGGCCTAGCGATGCTTTTGCTGGCTGACAGCGTCACACGCTTCCTTGAAGCCAACCGCATGTATGAGGTCCTTGGCCTGTTCATCTTGTTGATCGTTGGTGTGGTTTTGATCGGTGAGGCGGGTCAAGCAGCGGCACATGCGATGCACGACGATGCATTGGCACTGCGCTTGTTCGGCTACGAAGTCATCCCGATGTCCAAAACGACATTCTACTTCTCAGTTTTGGTGTTGGTCGCGGTTGAAGTCATTCAATCGGGCTACTCACGCAAACTGAACGCTGAACGCCGCGCTGGTACAAAGCAATAAACACGATAGAAAATAGACGCGGGGGTCTCTTTTGTTTTTATAACTCAGGCGCTAATTGGCCCATCGCTTTGCTCAAGCTTTGTAATAATTACGTATCTTTAGAGATCCTGTTTCAACTCTAGTTTACTCCGCTTAGCCCAACTCCAAATCAAGAGTTAATCTATTTTTTGTCCGACGCACAATTTAGACAGGTTAGAAGCAGATATAGCGGTGGATTTTTCGTTGTTTAGGCTATTTCATCGACTTTTCGCTAAACGCCAACCGATCACAAAATGTCACAAAGGAGCACGAATTGATCCAAAATGCCGACCTGTTAGCCCTTTGGAACGCCGGTGTCGCCGCAGTTCAGGGCCGTTCATCAGTCAATTTGGCACTGAAAATCCATGATGTTGACCGACCTGATTTGGTCATCGCAGTTGGTAAAGCAGCAGCTTCAATGGCTTGCGCGGTACATGATGTTTTCGGCGAATTGCCCACTCTAGTTGTTACCAAATACAACCACACCCAAGACGCCCCCCAACACGCTAAGATTATAGAGTCTGCGCACCCGGTCCCGGATGAGGCATCATTGGCTGCAGGAACTGCAATACATGATGCCATCGCGGGCAGCCCAGAGGGGTCACACTTACTGTTTCTCGTTTCAGGTGGTGCATCTTCCTTAGCAGAGGTTTTGCCTGACGGAATGACACTTACTGACCTATCTAAAGAGACGCAGACGTTATTGGCCTCTGGCAAAGACATCCATGCGATGAACGCGCAGCGCAAGGAAATTTCTCAGATCAAGGGCGGCAAAGCACTGGCAAGCTTTAAGGGCAGAAAAGTTACAACTTTGGCCATATCAGACGTCCAAGGCGATGATGTTGGGATAATTGGCTCAGGCATAGCAGCCGCACCTACCAGCCACGATTTTGAATACTCTTCCCATATCGTCGCCAGCAATCAAATCGCACGAGAAGCCGCCGTTGAAAAAGCAGGGACACCGGTGATTAGTACTTCTGAGAATATGTATGAAGACGTCGTAACTTTAGCACCAAAGATCGCAGCATGGCTGCACGCCTCAAAAGACGGCATTTATATAATGGGCGGAGAACCAACTGTTATTCTCCCACCCAATCCCGGGCTTGGTGGCCGCAACATGATGCTTGCCGCAATGATTGCCCGCGAAATCAAAGGCACGGTTGGTATCCGCGTTTTAATTGCAGGCACAGACGGTACCGATGGACCGACAGATGCGGCAGGCGCGCTGGTGGATGGTCAGACATGGGATGCAAGTGGCCACCTCGCCATTGAACAAGCCAACATTGCGCCTTGGCTGGATGCCAAGAATGCGCTGATCCGTACAGGCCCAACCAACACCAATGTAATGGATCTTTTGATTGCCGAAGTTTGCTCGAGCTAGGCTATTGACAGAATCCGGCTATAGAACCACCGTCAGGTATGACTCAAATCAGCCTGCGCGAAATCTGTGAAGACGCCGACTACGGTATTACCCTTTCAGACAGCACCCGTCTTTCGACACGACTTTGGAAACCTACCGATGCTTTGGAAAACCCCGTTCCAGTCATTCTAGAGTTCCTGCCTTATCGTAAGCGCGACGGTACAACTGCACGTGATGCATTGACCCATCCCTATTTTGCCCAGCGCGGCTATGCTTGTGCCCGTGTGGACATGCGTGGCAACGGTGACAGCCACGGCCTAATGGAAGATGAATACACCCCACAAGAACTAGATGACGCAGTTGAGGTTATTCAACATTTGGCAGCACAGGACTGGTGCAATGGGTCCATCGGAATGATGGGCATCAGTTGGGGAGGCTTCAATTCACTACAGGTCGCCGCAATGACCCCACCAGAGCTGAAGGCGATCATCACACTTTGTTCAACCGTCGACCGTTTCGCCGATGACATTCACTATAAAGGTGGCTGCCTGCTGAACGAAAACTTAGGTTGGGGCGCAACGATGTGGTCCTACTCAGGTCGCGCACCGGACCCTGCACTGCGCAACGACTGGCGTGAGATGTGGTTGGATCGGCTTGAGAACGAACCGTTTTTACCTGCCACGTGGCTGCGTCACCAAACCCGTGATGAGTATTGGAAACATGGATCAGTTTGCGAAGATTTCAGCACGATCAAAGCCAAAGTACTCGCCATCGGCGGGTGGGGTGACGCCTATAAGAATACGGTTTCGAATGTTGTTGAGAACATCGAAGGCTCCAAAGGGATTGTTGGCCCGTGGGTTCATAAATACCCGCATTTCGCCATTCCCGAGCCGCGTATCGGCTTTTTACAAGAAGCACTGCGTTGGTGGGACAAATGGCTCAAAGGGATTGAGACTGGCGTTGAGACTGATCCAGACTTGCGCCTGTATCAAATGGACGGTGTACGCCCGCAAACTTGGTACATCGAACGCGCAGGACGATGGGTCGCTCAGACACCTGGACGCGATCATCAACACCCAGCAGAAATTCGGACATATTTCTTGGGTGATGATGGCCTAAGGGATGAACCCTCCAAGATTGATGCCAAGGTTACATCACCCCAAGATTGCGGAGCGGACTCCGGCGAATATTGTGCAATCTGGCTGGGCCCTGAAATGCCCGGCGATCAACGCCGTGACGATGCCCTATCAACGATATGGGACGGAAACACATTAAATAGCAACCTGGTGATTACCGGTGCCCCTCAAATCACGCTAAAGCTCAGCAGCGATAAGCCTGTTGCGCAGCTGGCAGTGCGACTGAACCACATTCATCCCGACGGGGCCAGCACACGGATCACATATGGTGTGATAAACCTGTGTCATCGTGACGGGCATGAGCAATCCAAACCGCTACCCATCAACCAGCCCATCAGCGTTAAGCTAAACCTTGATCAATGCGCCTACACTGTCCCAGCGGGGCACCGTGTCCGCGTTTCTATTTCCAACGCCTACTGGCCATTGTTATGGCCGTCGCCCGAAGCGACACGCCTGCAAATTCATAGCGGCTCTATAAACCTGCCCCTCTTGAACGAAGTCGCAGACAGCACTGTCACCTTTCCACCGCCAGAGGCGGCCGATCCTTGGGAAACAACCACAATCCGTGAAGACACAAACAGTCGTCGTCAAGAAACCGACCTAAACACCGGTATTGTTCACCTCCATATCGTGGATGATTTCGGCAAAGTACGCGATGCAGATCACGGCCTGATCAATGGTTCTATTGCACGCGAACATTGGCAAATCCACCCCAACGATCCGTTATCAGCCAAAGGTAGCTGCCACTGGACAGACGAGCTAGAGCGCAAAAACATTAGATTGCGCACAGAAGCACGCTGTGAAATGTGGTCTGATAAGGACACTTTTTACCTTTCGGCTAAAATCGAAGCGTTTGAAAATGATCAACTTATCTATCAACGTGACCTAAATGATGAAATTTCGCGCAATGGCATCTGACACATCACCGTCATTAAAAAGTATTAACCCTTGCGAGTAGCAGAATAATGCGCAAACCTTAGCGCACACCAATCAAAAATGCGCGCATCAGACGCCACTAATTAACCAATTGGGAGATCACGATATGAGTAATGAACTGAAACTACTGTCCACGAAAGTTACCGCCGGCACGATGACGCGCCGCGAATTTATGAGCAAAGCTGCTGCACTTGGTGTGACAGCTGCTGTCGCTTCAACAATATTGGCTGACGCCGCTTATGCAGCGGGCCCCGTCAAAGGTGGAACTTTCCGCATGGGAGTTTCAGGTGGTGAGTCAACAAATTCACAAGACCCTGCAACATGGGCTTCCGACGCGCCTCTTGCTGGTGGCTTCATCTGGGGCGAAGCTCTTGTTTACCCTGGTCCAAATGGTCTCGAACCAAAAGTTGCTGAAAGCTGGGAAGGCTCCAACGCCGCAAAAACTTGGCGTTTCAAAGTCCGCAAAGGTATTACATTCTCTGACGGCACAGCAGTAACAGCCGAAGACGTTTTAGCGACTATGCAGCGTCACTCGAATGAAGACTCAAAATCAGGCGCTTTAGGTATCATGAAGGGCATCGAATCGATGCGCACAGATGGTGACGTTTTTGAACTGACGCTCGTTATTGGCAACGCAGATCTTCCATATCTCATGGCAGACTACCATTTGATCATCCAACCGAACGGTGGCTTTGACAACCCAGCTGCTGCAATTGGTACTGGTTTGTACACACTTGAGACAGATGAGCCAGGTGTTCGCATGACGTTTAAGAAGAACCCAAACCATTGGGCTGCGGACGAAATGGGACACTACGATGAGGTCGAATTGATTGTGTTAAATGATGCAACAGCACGTACTGCAGCATTGCAATCTGGTCAGGTCGATACAGTCAACCGTGTTGAACCAAAAATCGCTAAACTATTGGGCCGTGCACCTACAATCGACGTGAAAACGACTTCTGGTCGTGGCCACTACGTATTCATTGCACACGTTGACACAGCACCGTTTGACAACAATGAACTTCGTCTTGCGCTGAAGCACGCAATGAACCGCCAAGAAATGGTCGACAAAATTCTTCAAGGTTATGGCTCGGTTGGCAACGACATGCCAATCAACGAAGCATACCCATTATTCGATGAAACTATTCCTCAGCGTTCATTCGATCTAGAAAAAGCAGCAGCACACTACAAGGCATCTGGCCACGACGGGTCGCCAATCATTCTGCGCACAGCAGATGGTGCGTTCCCTGGTGCCGTTGATGCAGCAGCGTTGTTCCAACAAACTTGCCAAGCAGCTGGTATACCCCTCGAAATCAAGCGTGAGCCAAATGACGGTTACTGGTCTGAGGTTTGGAACGTTCAACCATATTGCGCATCTTACTGGGGCGGTCGTCCGGTCCAAGATCAGATGTACTCAACAGCGTATCTATCTTCAGCTGACTGGAACGACACACGTTGGAAACGTCCAGAGTTTGACGCGATGCTTCTAGAAGCACGTGCCGAACTAGACGAAGGCAAGCGCAAAGAGATCTATTCAAAAATGGGTCGCATGTTGAACGAAGAAGGCGGCGTTATGGTCCCAATGTTCAACGACTTTGTAGATGGGCTCTCTACTGAGATCCAAGGTTGGGAAACCAATCCATCAGGACCACAAATGTACTGGTATGCATTTGCAAAGACTTGGAAAGCGTAAGCCAGACTCATGCACCCCATTCTTAAATTGGTTGCCCAGCGTTTATCGCTGGGCATCCTCTTGCTCTTCGCCGCCTCTGCGCTTTTATTTGGCTTAACTGAAGTTTTGCCCGGTGATGCGGCACAGGCCCAATTAGGCCAATCAGCTACGCCTGAAAATCTTGCCAACCTGCGCGAAGAGATGGGGCTAAACCGGCCGGCCATCACACGCTATGCAGAGTGGATTGGTGGCATCCTTACTGGCGACATGGGCAATGCCCTTTCCAACAAGCTGCCTATCGGAGAACAAATCGGCAAACGACTGGGCGCAACGATGTTTTTGGCCTTCTGGGCTGCGCTTATATCAGTTCCCGTTGCGATCATGCTTGGGCTGGTCGCTGTGCGCTACCTTAACAGATGGCCTGACAAAGTAATTTCTGGATCAACGCTGGCCGCGATTTCTCTGCCAGAATTCATGATCGCCTATATTCTAATCTTTGTTTTCGCAGTCAAGCTAGGCTGGGCACCATCATTTGCCAATGTCCCACCGGACATGCCGCTGCTTGAAAAATTACACTCGATTTCCCTGCCTATCGCGGTCCTTACGATGGTTGTGCTGGCACACATGATGCGCATGACACGCGCGGCCATTCTGAACGTGATGCAATCTGCCTACATCGAGACTGCAGAACTAAAAGGGCTGTCCAGCTTTGAAGTCATTCGCAAACACGCCTTTCCAAACGCTGTTGCGCCAATAGTGAACGTCGTCATGATCAACCTTGCCTACCTCGTTGTGGGCGTTGTCGTGGTTGAGGCTGTGTTTGCCTACCCAGGCATGGGCCAGTATTTGGTTGATGCTGTGGTTAAACGCGACGTGCCGGTTGTTCTGACTTCAGGTATTATCTTTTCCGCAGTCTATATCATCCTGAACATGATCGCGGACATCGTATCGATCCTGTCCAATCCGAGACTGAGGCACCCAAAATGAGCGTGTTGCCATCGCTGTTTCCAGCCAAGTTGTTTTCCCGCGCCTTTTATTCAGCGCACCCTAATACCAACGCGGGGATTTTCTGATGCGTATACCGCTGTCCGCCATTATCGGCCTATTCATAACAGGCGTCTATTTCTTCTGCGCCATCTTCGCCTCATGGGTTGCCCCCTACGGCATGGCCGAAACAGTTGGCGAAGTATGGGAGCCCTCCCGCCTTGGGTTCCTACTCGGCACGGCCCCTGAAGGCACTATTGACGCCCAATACTGGCTTGGGACCGACCAAATTGGTCGCGATCTGTTGACCCGCATGATCTACGGTGGCCAAACGACTATTCTTATTGCAACTGCCGCTACGATCCTCAGCTTTACCACTGGTTCCGTTCTTGGGTTCTTTGCGGCTGTTTCTGGTGGCTGGGTTGATCAGGCTCTGTCGCGATTTGTGGACCTCGTGATGTCGATTCCGTCATTGATCCTAGCACTGGTAATCCTATCCGCGATCGACGTGACTGTTGTGACATTGATTGTCCTGATGGGCCTATTGGATTCCACCCGTGTATTCCGCCTTGCTCGCGCAGTAGCCGTAGATATTTCAGTGATGGAATTCGTCGAAGCCGCCCGTCTACGCGGTGAGAAAATAGCATGGATTATCTTCCGTGAAATTCTGCCAAACGCATTGTCGCCGCTCATTGCGGAGATGGGTTTGCGCTTTATCTTTATGGTGCTGTTCATCTCAACCCTGTCCTTCCTTGGTATTGGCGTTCAGCCACCATTGGCAGACTGGGGCGGGATCGTGAAAGAAAACAAAGACGGTATTAACTTTGGTATCAGTGCGGCCCTCTACCCTGCTGTCGCCATCGCAACATTGGCAATTTCAGTAAACCTGGTCGCCGACTGGGTGTTGAACCGCACAACCTCACTCAAAGGGGGGCGTAGCTAATGAGTTCTCCATTACTATCAGTTCGTGGCCTTAAAATTGGCGCAACTGTCTATCCTCCAGATGCCAAACCACATGACATCAAAATCGTGCACGGCGTCGATTTTGATGTTGAGGCGGGTAAGGTTCTTGGCCTTATCGGTGAATCCGGAGCGGGCAAGTCAACCATCGGATTGGCGACAATGGCCTATGGCCGCGGTGGTGTGAAACTTACAGGCGGCACAGTCTTCGTAAATAGCCGTGATGTTTTGCAGTCAGATCGGCGAGATGTGCGCAACCTGCGCGGTGCCGAAGTTACCTACGTATCTCAATCAGCAGCAGCATCCTTTAACCCAGCCAAACGGATCATGGAGCAAGTGATCGAGGCCGCTGTTTCGCAAAGCAAATTCTCAAAAAGTGATGCACAAGCACGCGCTGTTGAGTTGTTTCGCAAACTCGACCTTCCAGAGCCTGAAACTATCGGTGATCGTTTCCCACATCAGGTATCAGGCGGTCAGTTACAACGCTGCATGACTGCGCTCGCGCTTTGTCCTGAACCCGATTTAGTGGTCTTTGACGAACCAACAACTGCGCTAGATGTGACAACGCAAATTGACGTCCTAAAAGCAATCAAAGAGGCAATCCGCGACACTGGTGTTGCCGCCCTTTATATCACGCATGATTTAGCCGTCGTCGCCCAAGTGTCTGACCACATCATGGTCCTACGTCAGGGCGAAATGATCGAATACGGCACCACCGATCAAATCATCAACGCACCGGTGGACGAATATACCAAAGCGTTGGTTTCCGTCAGGTCCATTGACCACAAAGAGAAACCGCCAAGCGGTGAGCCATTGCTGCGGGTTCAAAACATCACGGCCCGTTATCGTGGTACAAAGTTTGATGTTCTAAAGGACATCAACGTTGATTTACACGCCGGTCAAACATTGGCGGTTGTGGGTGAATCCGGATCTGGAAAATCAACACTGGCACGTGTGATCACGGGCCTTTTGCCTGCGCGCGAAGGTGTTGTGAACTTTAGTGGGCGTGAACTGTCCCCAGAATTGGCTAATCGCAGCCAAGATGATCTTCGTGAACTGCAAATGATCTACCAAATGGCGGACACAGCAATGAACCCGCGCCAGACCGTGGGCACAATCATTGGACGTCCACTTGAGTTTTACTTTGGCTTGAAGGGCGCAGAGAAGCAAAAGCGGATCAAAGAACTGTTGGACGAGATCGAAATGGGTGACGGCTTTATTGACCGTTATCCGGCTGAGTTATCAGGTGGGCAGAAACAAAGGGTCTGTATTGCACGCGCCCTCGCCGCCAAACCTAAATTGATTATTTGCGACGAGGTCACATCTGCCCTTGATCCATTGGTCGCCGATGGCATTCTTAAGCTTCTGCTTGATTTGCAAAAGGTTGAGGACGTCGCTTACTTGTTCATCACCCACGACATCGCGACGGTCCGCGCCATCGCCGATAGCATTGCCGTGATGTATCAAGGCGAGGTTGCGCGCTATGGTGGGAAGACCGAAGTGCTTTCACCACCGTTTGACGATTACACTGATCTGTTGCTGTCCTCTGTTCCAGAAATGAAACTGGGCTGGCTTGAAGATGTGATAGCCAATCGCAAAATGCAAAGCGGTGGGAATTAGATAAACCGATCATATTGCGACGAAGAGACGTACATGGAAAACAAACTGCTGCTTATCATCCTAGACGGTGTCCCTTATCGCAATTGGCGTCGCCTGTTTGGCAATCTTGAGGGTTGGGTGGATTCAGGTGATGCGCGGGTTTGGAAGATCAAATCGGTTCTCCCTTCAATCTCTGCCAGTTGCTATGCCTCTATCCATACTGGCGTGACGCCGGCGGAACACGGCTGCACGGGCAACGGCAACGTGTTTCGTCTGTCCTACCCTGATGTTTTCTCACAAACACGGCTGGCAGGCGGCACAACTGGCGCGGTTGCCCATTCTTTTTGGTCCGAGTTTTTCAACCGTCACCCCTATGACTTTGTGCGCGATGTCGAATACGACGAACCCGAAAGCGACACGATTAATCATGGTAGGTTCCACACCATGACGGGCTATGGACACGCCAATCAGATGACACCAAGCGACATCGACTTATTTGGATCTCTGACCAATCTTTGTCTGCGGTTTGGTCTAAATTACGGGATGTTGCACACCTGTACGCTCGACAGCATGGGCCACCGTTTTCAGCACGAAAGCCACGAGATGGACCACGCATGTTTTGTTATGGACGAGATGCTGGCCCCTTTTATCACCAAATGGCGCGATGCGGGGTATGAGGTGATTGTCACTGCAGATCACGGACAGGACGAACGTGGTCACCACGGTGGACGTGGTGCACTACAGCAAGAGGCCGCGTTGTACTATTTTGGAGATGCACTGGGCCCAGATGAAGACACCGTCATTGACCAACTTCAATTGGCCCCAACGATCCTATCCCGATTGGGCGCGCCTATTCCAGACAGCATGAAAGCCAAGCCGTTTTTGTCTTAAAACTTTGGTAGCTCAGCTTTAGCCAACGCGCTTAACGATTGTGTCATACGTTCGAAACTTGCGCCTGCCTTCGCTGACATAACCCGCGCACGAAGATATGCGTGGACCAATCCCGTTTCGTTGATCCAAATGGCTTCCCCCCCAGCGGCCAACATAGCATCACGGTAATCTTTCCCATCGTCTGACAATGGATCACATTCTGCAGTGATAATTACCGTTGTTGGAAGGTTCGTAAAATCCTTGTCGTGCAAGGGTGCATAGGTTGGATCGCCGTACTTGTCCTGCCCTGCAGATCGGATGTTCATATAGAACTCCATATCCTGCGTGGTTAGCCCCGGTGCCAGTGCATGCGTGATATAACTGCCTTTGCTCTGATCCCCACCAAGCCCCGGATAGATCAGCAATTGCCCTGTAATACGGCCGTCAATGCGACCACGTGCATGGTGCGTCACAGCCGCAACAAGGTTGCCACCAGCACTGTCACCACACATGACAATAGCGCCCTCAAAGGCAGCACAAGCTGCCTCAAACGCTGCCCAAGCATCTTCAAAATCATTTGGATGGGGGTGTTCTGGCGACAGGCG
>JABGTH010000128.1 GCA_018647275.1 Paracoccaceae bacterium | reverse complement strand
TGCCAAGGCTCCTTTGCCCGATTACTGTTAACCCCTAGATAGGAAGGGGTGGTGACGATTGCATCATCACGATGCGAAATACAAAATACCTAAGTCAGCTCATTGAGACGGGGACAAAACCAAACAGTTTTGCCCCCGTGGGCGCGACGCGCTGACGGAGGGCGATCCTTGATATAACAAGGACCGGAAGGGTTTATGCTTCCGGATGTTGATGCGGATGTAGGCGGTGGTGGGAATAGAGTCAACAGTTTAAGGGGGCAAAGCAGTTGCTCTGCCCCTTGTTTATCTACTTCATTATGCCGCGATTGCGTCGATTTGAGTTTGTGCGCCCTTGAGAGCGGCATCAAGGTTACCCGCGGTCCCCTCTGCGGCCACAAATGTAACGTCAGTGATTCCGATAAACCCAAGCATTGTGGTCATATAGGTACTTGCGTGATCCATTGGTGAACCCAGAGGAACGCCGCCAGATGCGATGACGACAATGGCGCGTTTGCCTTCCATCAATCCAACGGGGCCTTTCTCTGTATATTGAAAAGTGTGGCCTGCGCGGCAAACCAGATCGACCCAGGCCTTTAGGCTGGCGGGGATGCCGAAGTTGTACATTGAAACGCCAATGACCAATGTGTCGGCGTCTTTGATCTCTTGGATCAAGCTGTCAGAGGTAGCTAGCTTTTCAGCTTGTTGTTCTGTGAGCTGATCAGCAGGTGTCCAATTCGCGCCAAGCCATGCTTCGTCCAGCTGTGGCAGGGGGTGCGTGAGTAGATCACGGTGTGTTGTTTGTCCGCCCAGTTTTTCAACGATTTGCGCTGAAAGTTGGCGTGAAACTGATGCGCTTGTTCGTCCAGAGCTGTCGATTTGTAGAATGTGTGTCATGCCTGTTCCTTGTGAGTGTGCTTGTCAGCGTCCTACATAGGGATTGCATATTTGAACGTAAGGCGCTTATCTCAACAGCAACTGTTAGAATTTGCACATGAGCGAGGATTGCCATGAACAATTGGGATGAAATCAAGACTGCCTATCAGGTTGCACGTATGGGAACTGTGAGTGGTGCCGCCGAAGTCTTGGGTGTGCACCATGCGACTGTCATTCGTCACATTGATGCGTTGGAAGGCCAGTTGGGGGTAAAACTGTTTCAGCGCCACGCCCGTGGGTACACTGCGACTGAAGTGGGTGATGATTTGTTTCGTGTGGCCCAAGCAACGGATGATCAGTTCAACCAGTTGGTTGGGCGCATCAAGGGACGTGGCACGGATGTGTCGGGTGAGTTGGTTGTGACGTCGCTGGTTTCATTGGCCCCACGCATGGCCCCGTTGTTGGTGGCTTTTCAGCAGGCTCACCCCGATGTTCTGATCCGCTATTTGACGGGTGAGCGGTTGTTTCGTTTGGAATACGGCGAGGCACATGTGGCTATTCGTGCAGGCAATGCGCCGGATCAACCGGACAACGTGGTGCAACCTTTCGTGCGTCAGCGCATGGGTCTTTATGCCAGCAAGGATTATGTTGAACGTAATGGAGTGCCCAAAGATGTCGCCGATTGCGCTAAGCATCGCTTTGTGGGCCATGATGACGACAGCCGCGCGCCGTTCAATAAATGGCTGCGGGAAAAGGTACCTGAGGTCGCACTGACCTTTCGCAGCACAGATGGCCGGGCACTCGAACAAGCGATCCGTGCGGGTGCGGGGATTGGATTCTTTCCCGTCAGTGACGCGCCAGCAAACCCCGATTTAATTGAAGTATTCCCTCACCAGGAGGAGTGGTCTGCTCCCTTGTGGTTGGTCACCCACGTTGATTTGCACCGGACAACCAAGGTGCAGGCCTTCGTGAACTTCCTGAAAGAGCATTCCAAAGACTGGGACATGTGAGGATGAAGATGTCCCCCGCCAAGCAGGGCCATCTTGCGATGTTGTTGTTTTCCGTGCTTGTGGCGGGATCTTTTTCGTTAGGAGCGTTGGCCGCCAATGAAATTGCGCCGGGTGCGTTGAATGCTGTGCGTTTTGCAATTGCGTCAATTGTTATCGGCGCTGCGGTATTGGCGACGGGTGGTGTCCAGCGTTCTGCGTTGAACGCACCTTGGCGGTATCTGTTGTTGGGCGGGATTTTTGGCACCTATTTTGTGCTGATGTTTGAAGGGCTCAAAACGGCCCCACCTGTCAGTGCTGCGGCGGTGTTCACGTTGATCCCTATTATGGCGGCTGGATTTGGTTGGTTACTGATGCGCCAAAAGCTGACAGGACATATGTTGGTGGCCTTGCTAATCGGTGGTTTTGGCGCGCTTTGGGTGATCTTTCGGGCTGATGTTGGTGCACTGCTAGAGTTCAAGATCGGGCGGGGCGAGGCGATCTATCTCGTCGGTTGCGTATTTCACGCGCTTTACACACCCTTGGTGCGCAAGCTGAACCGTGGAGAGCCCGCGTTGGTCTTTACCTTGGGCGTTTTGCTGGCGGGATGGTTATTGATCACAATTTACAGTCGGAGTGATTTGATTGCGACAGATTGGGCGGCATTGCCATCAATCGTTTGGATAACAATTTTCTATGTCGCAATCTGTGCGAGTTCAGCGACTTTTGTATTGATGCAATTTGCGACGATGCGCCTGCCTGCGGCCAAAGTAATGGCTTATACTTATCTAACACCCAGCTGGGTTATCCTTTGGCAGATCGCGCTGGGCCAAGGTGTGCCTGTGGTCTGGATATTGGGCGGCATCGGTTTGACGATCGTATCATTGGCCATGCTTTTGCGTGATGAGGGTTAAAGGCTAACAACCCTATTCAGGTGTTGAATCAAGTTCGGTTTCCAAGAACCGTTCGAACGCATCCAGATTGACCGGTTCGAATTGCCCAAACCCTTGCATCCAGACACTGGCGTTCCTCATCGCGTCGGGTTCCAGTTTGCACCATTTCACCCGTCCACGTTTTTCTTGCGCTATCAGGCCAGCGCGGGTCAGGATCATCAGGTGTTTCGAGATTGCGGCCAATGATATTTCGAATGGTTCGGCAACGTCGGTCACGGCCATATCGTCTTCTAGCAGCATGCTTAAGATCGCCCGACGGGTCGGATCAGCGAGAGCAGCAAAGATGGTGTCTAAAGAATTGGCCATAGAGATGCTTTGGCAAAGGCAAAAGGGATCGTCAACCAAATGGTTGAATGTCTAAAATTGTCTGTAATTGGTTAACGGCTTCCTGCGACATGATTGCAGGTGACCGTATTAATAGATTTTTTTATATATAATCAGTGTCTTGAGCCGTTTTGGGAAACCCCGATGACCCTGTTGACTCGGACCCGTCCCCCCATTAGCACTCCCCCAAGATTTCCAATTGGGGAAAACGCCGTGACCGATCCTGATCAAAAGCTGCAAATGCAGCAACTTGAAGCCAAGATCGCCGCAGCGAAGCAGGCACAAGAGCCTGGACCTAAGAAGGAAGAACACTATTCCCAAGCGCAGCACGCGTGGCGGATGGTGATAGAGTTGGTGGCCGGTCTTGGGATCGGTTTTGGCATAGGATACGGGTTAGACTACCTGTTCGGGACACTTCCCATCTTTATGCTGATTTTCACCGTTCTGGGTTTGGTGGCCGGGGTCAAAACGATGATCCGCAGTGCTCATGAGATGCAGAATGATCAATTGGCCGAATTGGCCGCGAATGACGATGCGGGATTATCCCGCAAAGATGAGGGAGCCTGAAAATGGCAAGCGAAGCACAAGGCGCAGAAACTGGCGGGCTGGAATTCCACCCAATGGATCAGTTCAACATTGAATCGCTATTTGGCGGTCCAATTGCTTGGTACACTCCAACAAACGCAGCGTTGTGGATGGGTCTAGCGATTCTGGCAGTCATCGGCCTGATGGTTTTGACCACATCTAAGCGTTCAGTTGTTCCTTCACGCGGTCAGTCAGTCGCTGAATTGGCATACGGCTTTGTCTACAAGATGGTCGAAGACGTATCCGGCAAAGATGGCGTCGTTTACTTCCCATACATCATGACATTGTTCATGTTCATCGTTTGCGCCAACTTTCTTGGCCTTATCCCAATGTCCTTCACTACTACATCCCACTTCGCCGTAACGGTTGTTTTGGCGATGGCAGTGTTCTTGACAGTGACTGTTCTGGGCTTTGTCAAAAACGGTACGAAATTCTTGGGTCTATTCTGGGTGTCTTCTGCGCCTTTGGCCCTACGCCCAATCCTGGCGATCATCGAAGTTATCTCATACTTCGTACGTCCGGTGAGCCACTCTATTCGTTTGGCAGGTAACGTCATGGCGGGTCACGCGGTTATTAAAGTGTTCGCAGGTTTCGCAGCAATCGCTGTCGTGAGCCCGATCGCAATCGCAGGCATCGTCGCAATGTACGCCCTAGAGATCTTGGTCTCGTTCATCCAGGCCTATGTTTTCACAATTCTGACGTGCGTTTACTTGAAAGACGCGCTTCACCCGAGCCACTAAGCCCGGGGACCAAAGGTTAGGCGGGGGAAATCCCGCCCTACAGTATCACTAACAACGGCAAACATTCGTTTGTCTATCTATCTAACTTCCAATCGTAAGGAGATTTCACATGGAAGGTGAACTAGCACACATCGGCGCAGGTCTAGCAGCAATCGGTTCCGGCGCAGCCGCTATCGGTGTTGGTAACGTTGCAGGCAACTTTTTGGCAGGCGCATTGCGCAACCCATCTGCAGCAGCATCACAAACAGCGACACTGTTTATCGGTATCGCATTCGCAGAAGCTTTGGGGATCTTTTCATTCCTCGTAGCTCTGTTGCTGATGTTCGCTGTCTAAGACAGACTGAACAACAGTATTGCTTACACACCGTAGGCAATAAGTTCCTTACGGTCGGGCGGTGCATTTCGATGTCCCGCCCGATGTAATGACCGCCCAATTGGGTGATTGAACGGAGACCAAGATGGCAACCGATACACAAAGTGCAGCAGAGGCCTCAGGTCCCGGCATGCCACAACTGGACTTTTCGACATGGGGCAACCAGATCTTCTGGTTGGTTATTACCCTTGTTGTAATCTATCTTATTCTGTCTCGCGTGGCTTTGCCGCGTATTGCTTCGGTTTTGGCCGAACGTCAGGGGACAATTACAAATGACATCGCCGCAGCGGAAGATTTGAAAGCCAAAGCACAGGAAGCAGAAGCGGCCTATGACAAAGCACTTATTGATGCTCGCGCCGAAGCAGGCCGCATCGTGGCAGAGACCAAAGCCGGCATCCAAGCCGACTTGGACAAAGCTATTGCGACTGCAGACACCAAGATTGCCGCGAAAGCAGCTGAGGGTGAGAAGGTCATTGCTGAAATTCGCGCTGGTGCCTTGGACAACGTAAAAGTTGTTGCCAAGGACACAGCAAAAGAAATCGTTGCAGCCATGGGTGGCAAGGCCGATGCGAAAAGCATCACCGCCGCCGTGACCGCGCGGATGAAAGGGTAATCGAGATGCGTTTTACACAAATCACCCTGACAGGCGCTGTTGCGACCTTGGCCGCAAGCCCAGCTTTTGCGGCGTCTGGTCCATTCTTTTCGCTCGCAAACACCGACTTTATTGTGACGCTTGGCTTTATCGGCTTCATCGCAGTTTTGTTCTACTTCAAAGTGCCTTCCATGTTGGGCGGTATGTTGGATCAACGGTCAGTTGGTATTCAGTCCGAATTGGACGAAGCCCGCACATTGCGTGAAGAAGCACAAACTTTGTTGGCAAGCTACGAGCGCAAGCAAAAAGAAGTTCAGGCCCAAGCAGACCGCATTGTTGCAGCAGCTAAAGATGAAGCTAACGCAGCGGCTGAACAGGCCCGCGCTGATCTGGCACAATCTATCGAACGCCGCTTGGCTGCCGCT
>JABGTH010000014.1 GCA_018647275.1 Paracoccaceae bacterium | reverse complement strand
TTGCCCAATTCAGCCCCATTGGTTGGTGGCTTGGTCCTCACATTAATGACTTTGCCAACGATTATTATCTCAACGCGTGCCTCGTTAAAGGCAGTGCCGCCATCGATCCGTGACGCGGCACTTGGGGTAGGGGCCTCAAAAATGCAATCAGTCTTTCACCACGTTTTACCTTTAGCTGCTCCGGGCATTCTAACAGGTACAATTATTGGCTTGGCGCAGGCGTTAGGTGAGACGGCACCGTTGTTGTTGATTGGAATGGTTGGGTTCATCGCGTCGAACCCGCCCGATAGCATTGCTACGGGATTGCTTTCACCGAACTCAGCCATGCCAGCCCAAGTATATGAGTGGGCCAAACGTGCTGATCCTGCATTCTATGAGCGTGCATGGGGTGGGATTATCATCTTGTTGGTTTTCCTTGTTACGATGAACACGATCGCCGTTATCCTACGCCGTCGCTTTGAGCGCCGCTGGTGAGTTGGAGTGCTGAAAATGAACGATAAGAATATTATGGAGAGCCACATGGGCACCACAGCCATCAAAATTTCGGCACGCGATGTACAGGTTTATTATGGTGATAATCATGCCATCAAAGATGTCAGCATTGATATTGAAGATAAGACGGTCACCGCGTTTATTGGCCCATCGGGTTGCGGCAAGTCCACATTTTTAAGGTGCCTGAACCGGATGAATGATACGATTGATATCTGTAAAGTGACCGGATCAATTCGCATTGACGACGAAGATATCTATGATCGCCGCGTTGATCCCGTGCAATTGCGGGCAAAGGTCGGAATGGTGTTTCAAAAACCAAACCCGTTTCCAAAATCGATCTATGATAATGTCGCTTACGGTCCACGCATCCATGGTCATGCCCAAAACAAAGCCGATCTGGATGACATCGTAGAACGCGCGTTGCGCCGTGGTGCAATCTGGAACGAGGTTAAGGATCGTTTGCAATCACCTGGCACTGGGTTGTCGGGTGGACAGCAACAGCGTCTTTGCATTGCGCGCGCGGTTGCGACAGAGCCAGAGGTGTTGTTGATGGATGAGCCATGTTCCGCACTAGACCCAATCGCCACTGCACAGGTTGAGGAATTGATTGACGAATTACGCCAGAGCTTTTCAGTCGTGATTGTTACGCACTCCATGCAGCAAGCAGCACGCGTCAGCCAAAAAACAGCGTTCTTTCATTTGGGCAATATGGTAGAATATGGGGAAACGGGGCAGATCTTTACAACGCCTCAGGATCCACGCACTGAAAGCTACATCACCGGCCGGATCGGGTAGGGAATACAAACATGACACAGCAACACATTACATCTGCATTTGATCGTGACCTTGAGGATATTCAAGCAAAGATCATGAAAATGGGAGGTCTTGTTGAGGCCGCCATTTTGGAAGGCGCTATCTCACTCGAAACCCGCGATGAGGAACGTGCCGAGAAGGTCCGCGCCGCCGACAAGGTAATTGATCTACTTGAAGAGAAAATCAATGAAGACGCTGCACGCTTAATCGCGATTCGCTCGCCTACGGCTGGTGATCTGCGACTTGTTTTGGCAATTATGAAGATCAGTGGAAATCTTGAACGTATCGGTGACTACGCCAAAAATATGGCCAAACGTACTGGCGTTTTGGCACAAATGGCACCTGTGAGCGACAGTACTGGTTCGCTGCGTCGAATGGCTAAAGAAGTAAGCAAGATGTTGAAAGACGTACTGGATGCATACATTCACCGTGATGCAGAGTTGGCAGGCGATGTGATCAAACGTGACAGTGATGTTGATCAAATGTACAATGGTTTGTTTCGTGAATTTCTAACGTTTATGATGGAAGATCCGCGTAATATTACAGCCTGTATGCATTTACACTTCATCGGTAAAAATATCGAGCGTATGGGTGACCATGTCACCGCAATCGCTGAGCAAGTGGTGTATCTGGTAACGGGTGAATATCCGGAAGAAGCCCGTTTGAAATCAGACGTTACTTCAACGCAGACCATGTAGAGGGATCGCCTTATGTCGATCGACCAACCTTGTATACTCGTTGTGGAAGACGAACTAGCACAGCGCGAAGTGCTGGCTTATAATTTGGAAGCTGAAGGCTATCTCGTAATTCATGCTGACAATGGCGAAGACGCCATGATGTTGGTTGAAGAAGAGATGCCAGATGTTATTGTTCTTGATTGGATGATGCCGCATCTCAGTGGGATCGAAGTCTGTCGCCGACTTAAATCAAAGTCTACGACCCGTGGAATTCCCATAATCATGTTGTCTGCGAGATCCGAAGACGTTGATCGTGTGCGAGGCCTTGAAACGGGTGCGGATGACTATGTGGTCAAGCCGTATTCTGTAATCGAGCTGATGGCGCGTGTGCGCAGTCAATTGCGGCGTGTGCGGCCATCTGTTGGACAGCAATTGACGTATGATGACATCACGCTGGATGCTGAGAGCCATAAAGTGACGCGTGATGGTAACGAGCTGAAACTTGGTCCAACTGAGTTTCGATTGCTGGTAACGTTTATGGAAAAACCGTCTCGCGTTTGGGGCCGCGATCAGCTGCTGGATCGTGTTTGGGGGCGCGACAACTATGTCGATACAAGAACGGTTGATGTTCACATTGGGCGGCTACGCAAAGCGTTGATGCAGTTTGGTGATGGCGATGTTATAAGAACCGTTCGAGGGGCAGGATATGGTTTGATTTAAAATTGTTATAAAACATATATCTACGACAGTTTTTACACTTAACGTTTGGAGTGTTTAAATACTTATAATTTATATTATGTTAATAAAATGCTGTTTGGAAACCGTTATTCAAGAAAATATCTTTATGTGACGTTCCGTTCCACTGTATTGGCAGTAGGTAATATCCGTTCTAACATTGGAACAAGACGGTACACCAAATATCCTTTAAGGGCCGATGTCGCAGACATCGCGAAATAATTTTTGCTGGCTTTAACAAAGAACGCACATCAACTTAGGTTGCTATAACATTGTCTTTAATAACCTATTCCACATCAAGGATCGCCGCATGACGGACAGCAAAACGCCACTCGATATGAACAACCTCGAAATGTCGGAGAAAAATAAGCCGCTTTTGAACGCAGTGATCAAACACATTCGCGAAAATGTTGATCCGATAGCAGACGAATTTTACCGTATGGGCGAAGGTCGTGTAGATCGTTGGTCTTATGGACCAGGCCAATTGGAGCTGTTGGAGACGGTAAAACAAAAGGCCCGTGATGCAGGTCTGTGGAATTTCTTCTTGCCAAACGCTGAAACCGGCGAAGGGCTATCAAACCTTGATTATGCATATATTGCTGCCGAATTGGGCAAGAGCCCCCTCGCCCCAGAGACCCTGAATTGCTCTGCACCTGACACTGGCAACATGGAAGTTTTGGAACGCATTGGTACGCAGCAGCAAAAAGACATGTGGCTCAAGCCGCTGCTTGCTGGCGAAATTCGCTCTGCATTCGCAATGACTGAGCCAGATGTAGCTTCTTCTGATGCGAAGAATATTTCCACCTCAGCGGTTCTTGAGAACGGTGAATGGGTCATCAACGGTGAGAAATACTATATCTCAGGCGCCGGAGATCCGCGCTGTAAGATCATGATTGTTATGGTGAAAACCTCACCAAATGCCGAAAGTTTCAGGCAACAAAGCCAAATTTTGGTCCCGATGGATGCGCCGGGTGTTGAGGTTCTAGGTCCAATGCATGTGTTTGGTCACGATGACGCGCCACATGGTCATATGCATATTCGCTTTACGAATGTTCGAGTTCCCGAGGAGAATATTCTTTGGGGTGAAGGCCGCGGATTTGAAATTTCACAAGTACGATTGGGTCCAGGGCGAATTCACCACTGCATGCGATCAATTGGTCAGGCCGAAAAAGCGTTGGATTTACTGCTCGATCGTGCAATCAATCGCGAAGCCTTTGGTAAACCGATCATTGATCTCGGTAAGAACATGGAAACCGTTTCCCGGATGCGGATTGATATCGAATCCATGCGTTTAATGGTGCTGAAGGCGGCTAAAGCCATGGATGTATTAGGAAACAAAGAAGCCCGTATTTGGGTCTCGATGATCAAGGCGTTGGTGCCAGAGCGGGTCTGTGAAATCATTGATCAATCCATGCAAGTACATGGTGCGACAGGGATTTCTCAATGGTCCCCGCTGTCAGGTATGTACGCAGGTCAGCGCACATTGCGTTATGCTGATGGTCCCGATGAAGTGCATCACCACGTCATTGCGCGTGCTGAAGTTAAAGCATTTAAAGACAGTAACTCGCGTCAAGCAGATACAAAACAAGCGACCAGCCGGTTAATGACTGGCGGTAAGTGAGTAGAATACGTGGATCTTAAAGACAAAATTATTGTCGTGACTGGTGCCGCCCAAGGTATCGGTCGCGCGATGTGTCTGCGGTTTGCGACCGAGGGTGCAAAGAAGGTTGTATGTGTTGACATTGATGAAGCTGGTGCAGCTGATACAGCAAGTCAAATCAATGGCATAAACATCAAGGTTGATGTGTCTTATGAACCTGAAATAAAGTCACTTATTGACTATGTTGAAATCAATGTTGGTCCAATAGATCTGTTCTGTTCGAACGCAGGTATTTTTACCTTTGGTGGTGTCGAAGCACCCGATGACGATTGGCAACGTATCTGGGATATCAATGTGATGAGCCACGTTTGGGCGGCCCGTCATTTGGTGCCGCTCATGGCAGCACGTGGCGGGGGGTATCTTCTGAACACGTCTTCTGCTGCAGGATTGCTTAACCAAATCGGTTCTGCCCCATACGGCGTTACAAAACACGCCGCTGTTGGGTTGGCAGAGTGGATGGCAATGACATATGGCGATCAGGGGATTAAGGTTTCCGTATTATGCCCCCAAGCCGTACGCACTGAAATGACCCGTGGTCTAGAAGAGCACGTCGCAGCCATTGATGGGATGATTGAACCTGATGATGTCGCAGAATGTTGTGTGCAGGCGATTAGGGATGAGACCTTTTTGGTTCTGCCGCACAAATCTGTCACGGGTTACATGCAGGCCAAAACCGAAAATTATGAACGCTGGATTGGCGGCATGCGGAAGTTGAACCGTCAGTTCAATGATTTCGACGACTGAAAACAAGGAGTTAGAATTATGATTGGGTACACCACAATTGGCGTTTCGGACATGGAAGCGGCCAAGACATTTTACACAGCCCTTTTCGCTGACAAAGGTTCCAAGATCGTAACAGATATGGGACGTATTGCTTTCATTGGCACAAAGCGTGGTG
This sequence comes from Paracoccaceae bacterium, assembly GCA_018647275.1. Classification (GTDB taxonomy): domain Bacteria; phylum Pseudomonadota; class Alphaproteobacteria; order Rhodobacterales; family Rhodobacteraceae; genus Ascidiaceihabitans. The sequence continues at coordinate 18,793 of JABGTH010000014.1, read as the reverse complement.
AACCAATGTTGGCGATTTGTAAGCCATACGACAAAAATGACCCAACACCAGGGAACGGTGCCATGACTGCGTTTCCAGCCAGCGATAAAGATGAAGTTGGTGTGTTATATGAAAAAGCAATCGCGCTTGGTGCCACGGATGATGGCGCGCCCGGACAGCGGATTCCTGACCGATTTTATGGCGCATATGTGCGTGATCCGGATAATAACAAGCTGTGTTTCTTTGTATTTGGGTGATCAGCTACGCGGTTTGATTGGACGGACAAGTCCTTCTTGTGCCGTTGAGGCAACCAATCGGCCACTACGGTCATAGATCGCCCCACGGTTAAATCCACGACCTCCGCCTGTCCATGGGCTGTCCATTGTGTACAAATGCCAGTCTTGAAATTGTGGAGTGCCGTGGAACCACATCGCGTGGTCCAAGCTTGCAGACATCACTTCGCCTTTAAACCACGTCAGGCCGTGTGGGCGCAGCGATGATCCCAACAGATTCATATCTGAGGCGTAAGCCAACAAGCAATGCTGCATTTGCGGCGTGCATCCAGCGGCTTCCCGCATCCGGAACCAAAGGTGGTTTTTGTCGCTGGTTGGTTCTGGATCAACGAAATCACGCGGTGCCACTTGGCGGATGTCGATGGGACGTGGGCGCAGGAAGTCGGCACGATGCTTTTCAGGAAGCTCATCCACATGAGCTGCGCGCAATTCACGTTGGTCTTGTAAATCATCAGGGCCATCCACGTCAGGCATTGGATGTTGATGATCCCATCCATCTTCTGCGACATGGAAACTGGCCGACATGTTCAAGATCTGCTTGCCGTGTTGGATCGCGACTACACGCCTTGTCGTGAAGCTGCCGCCATCACGGGCGCGGTCAACCTGATAAATGACAGGAATTTCTGGGTCACCGGGGCGAATAAAGTAGGCGTGCAGCGAATGACACAATCGATCGGGAACTGTGCCGTATGCTGCGGCTAAGGCCTGTCCGATGACTTGGCCGCCGAAGATACGGGTAGACGTCTCACCACCCTGACCTGTGCCACGGAACAAATCGATCTCCAGTGGTTCGAGTGCCAAAAGATCAAGCAAAGTTTGATGTGTGTCGCTCATGCCAGCGGTCCTATTGTTACTAATTGCTGCGTTAACCGGAGCCGATATCCGGCGCGAGCTAGTTCTTCAACGTTGGTCCAACGCTTTCAATCCATGTTCTGCAAAAACCGGAACATAAGCCCCAAGTTCTTTGGCCTGCTCCGGATTGGATGCGTTCCCGTCTAGTGCACGCTTCAGAACGCCTTGAATAATCGCAGCCATTCGGAAAAAACAAAACCCGACATAATACCCAAAGTTGTCAATTCCATCCAATCCTCTGCGTTCGCAATATTGCATGATAAATGCATCATCGGTGGGCAAACCAAGATCGGCGCGATCAACGCCCATCAGGCCCCGTCCTTTGCGGCCGACAGGCAATTGCCATTGCATAATAACGGAAGCGAGATCTGCGTAAGGATGTCCGATGGTACTTAGTTCCCAATCGAGAACCGCCAAACATCTTGTACCATCACGTTCAAAAATCATGTTGTCGATACGATAATCACCGTGAACCAACGTTCGTTGCCCATCATCGACAGGCATTCGTTCTGTTATGATATCAATGAGGCGATTCATAGCAGGCAATGGTTTCGTTTCTGATGCGCGGTACTGTTTGGACCATCGGCTGACCTGCCGTTCGAGGTAGTGGCCCGGCGGACCATAGTCAGCCAAGCCGATTTCATCAATATTTACATCATGTAGCGCTGCGAGTACGCGGTTCATGTCCTTCATCACAGAAGTGCGATCTGCGTTTTTGAGGTCACCGAGGGTTGGTTCGTCGAAGTTACGGCCGCTAATGTGATCCATAATGTAGAACGATGACCCGATGACTGAATCGTCTTCACATAGGTGGTGCATCTTAGCGACAGGAACATCAGTGCCGGCCAATGCCTTTTGAACACGAAACTCTCGGTCCACAGCATGGGCTGATTTCAACAAGATCCCTGGTGGTTTGCGGCGTAACACATAGCTGTTCGTAGGTGTTGTTAATAAAAACGTTGGGTTGGATTGACCACTTTCAAACTTGGTGGCCTCTAGCGGTCCGTCAAATCCATCCAATCTAGGTTTCAGATATTTAGATACGGCTTCAACATCGAGTGGAGATCGTTCACTCATGACGCAAATTCGGCGGCAAGTTTTTTACCTGCGGCAGCATATTCTTCAGCCATACGTTTGACCACATCGCCAGCTGGACCAATGGACTTAACGGCACCGATGCCTTGACCTGACCCCCAAATTGTTTTCCATGCCTTAGGCTTGGATGATCCACTTCCAAAGTCCATCGATGAACTGTCGGCGACGGGCAGATTTTCAGGATCCATGCCCGCAGCTTTAACTGAACCTTTCAAGTAGTTCCCCCAAACTCCTGTAAATAGTGATGAATACACAATATCATCTGCACTAGAGTCGACGATCATGTCTTTGTATTCCTGTTGTGCATTTGCCTCATTAGTTGCGATAAAGGGGGTGCCTGTATACCCCAAGTCGGCACCCATAGCACGGGCTGCTAGAAGAGATGCACCTGTTGCGATGGATCCAGACAGTAGCAGAGGCCCTTCAAACCATTCACGAATTTCACTAATCAAAGCTAAAGGGGATTGTTTTCCGGCGTGGCCACCTGCCCCCGCAGCAACTGCCACAAGACCGTCAGCTCCTTTTTCTACTGCTTTACGCGCAAACTTGTTGTTGATGACATCATGAAGAACAATCCCACCACATGAATGGGCAGCCTCATTCACTTCTACACGGGCGCCAAGTGAGGTAATCCAAATTGGGACTTTATGTTTCACACAAATTTCGAGATCACGTTCAAGCCGTGTGTTAGAACGATGTACGATTTGATTGACCGCAAACGGAGCTGCTGGAGTGTCGGGGTTGGCTTGGTTGTACCGGTCCAACTCTTCTTCGATTTGTGTAAGCCAGGTATCCAACATGGGGAGCTCACCATGATCCTCACGTGCGTTCAGAGCGGGGAATGATCCAACAATACCTGCTTTGCATTGAGCGATCACCAACTCGGGTACCGAAATGATGAACAATGGAGATGCAACCATTGGAACGTGCAGCCCTTGGAGCGCTTTCGGAAGATGTGTGTCGTCGCGTGCCATATTGTGTTGTACCTATCTATTCATCTACATTCGGGAGGCCAGGTGTTGCTGGCCCCTATTAGGGTCACAGAACTTCAAACAGTCCTGCGGCGCCCATACCACCGCCGACGCACATGGTGCAGACCACATATTTGGCACCACGTCGCTTGCCCTCGATCAATGCGTGTCCGACCATACGCGCCCCAGACATCCCGTAAGGGTGCCCAATTGAAATAGCTCCGCCATTTACGTTCAGGATTTCATCTGGGATGCCCAGAACGTCGCGAGACGCCAAAACTTGGCTTGCGAATGCTTCGTTCAGCTCCCACAGGCCGATATCGTCCATCTTGAGGCCGTGGGCTTCGAGTAACTTTGGAACAGCATAAATCGGTCCAATGCCCATTTCATCGGGCTCACACCCCGCTGCCATGACTCCGACGTAGCGACCTAGTGGCTCGAGGCCTTTCTTTTCCGCCAATGAAGCCTCCATCACGATCGATGCAGATGCACCATCTGACAATTGAGAGGCGTTGCCAGCAGTAATAAATTCGCCAGTTTGCAGGTTCAAACCATCTTTAAAGACCGGTTTCAATCCTGCAAGGCTTTCTGCACTAGTGCCTGGGCGATTGCCCTCATCTTTTTCGATCGTCACGTCGTGAGATGTTATCTCCTTCGTTTCTTTGTTTTGAATCATCATTGTCGTGGACATCGCCACCACTTCGTCATCCAATTTACCAGCCTGTTGGGCTGCATGCGTGCGTTCTTGGGATTGTGCGGCATAAGCATCTTGGGCTTCGCGTGAAATGTTGAAACGGGTAGCTACGTTTTCGGCGGTTTCAAGCATCGTCATGTACATTTCAGGTTTATTGTCTTTGAGCCATTTGTCAGACCCAACCCGCATTTCAGGTGTTTGCACCATTGAAATGCTTTCGACACCGCCACCAATGACAATGTCCATCCCGTCATACATCACCTGTTTAGCTGCTGTGGCGATCGCCATCATACCGGACGCGCATTGTCGATCCAACGACATACCAGCCACTGTTACTGGTAGACCTGCGCGGATCGCAGTCTGACGCGCGATATTGGTGCTGGAGTGTCCTTGTTGCAAGGCTGCGCCCAGGATGCAGTCGCTGATCTCACGGCCCTCAATCCCCGCCTTTTTTACAGCGTGCGTGATCGCATGTGCAGCCAAAGCTTGAGGCGTGGTGGCATTGAAGGAGCCACGGTAAGCTTTACCAATTGGAGTTCTGGCTGTTGAGACGATGACTGCATCACGCATGGTGGTTGACCTCATAATTGGTTAGAACATTGATGATTATGGCTGGGGCGTGGCCCCAGAGCCAAGTGTTTCTTTGGTAAGAGAAAATGTGCTTCATCTTACCAATTCAGTTTTATGTCATAAGCTTCAGCAGCACGCTTGGCGTATTTTCGCGTTTGAGTGAATGCGTCTGGTATTTCGGTTTGCCCTGCTGGGTCAGTAATATTTTTCCAGTTTTGGGCTACAGTTTCAGGGGTGACGTCACCCTGAATCATAATACCTTCGGTTTCAAATATACGTGTTTGTGCAAAGCATCCTGCGCCTGCGCTTAGTATTGTTTTAGTAGGACTGTCTTCGCTCACCAGATACAGTAAACCAGGCGTAATTTTTTCTGGGGCTAGAAGGTCAAGTGCCGTTTCAGGAACCAGGTTGTGGGTCATACGAGTAGCAGCCGAAGGTGCGAGTGTGTTGACCCGAATGTCATCACGCACACCTTCATGATGTAAAACATTCATCAGACCCACCATTGCGGCTTTGGCGGCACCATAATTGGATTGTCCAAAATTTCCATAGAGACCAGACGCCGATGACGTCAGTACAATTCGTCCATATTTTTGCTCTTGCATGATTGGCCAAACCGAATGGCAGCAATTGGCGCTGCCTGTAAGATGGACATCAACCACCTTGGAAAAATCGTCAAATGACATCTTAGCGAAAGACTTGTCGCGCAAAATGCCAGCGTTGTTTACTAGGATATCAATGCGTCCCCACCGTTGCATCGTTTGGTTGATCATATTGATCACTTGTTCAGAATTCGAAACATCAGCGCCATTGGCGAATGCTTCCCCACCCAATGCTTCAATCTCATCTACAACGGCGTTGGCCGCCGCTGATGAACAACCAACCCCACTGGCGTCAACACCGAGATCATTGACGACAACTTTCGCGCCGCGCGCAGCCAACCCCAGCGCGTGACTGCGCCCAAGACCAATTCCAGCCCCTGTCACAATCGCAACACGGTTGTCGAAACGTATCATCCTTTAACCTTCTAATGCTGCGCGAAACAGATGTGGGCCTGACATCACTTGGATTCCTCCAGAAACAGGTAGGATAGCACCAGTGAGGTAGCTGCCTCCGCGTCCGCACAGGAATTGCATACAGCCCGCGATGTCTTCGTCGCGACCGACACGACCCAATGGTACATCTTGCCCAACTTTGTCACGTTTATCTTCGTCTGCTGTGGCAAAAGCTGTCATGCGCGACACGAACGGGCCTGGTGCAAGAGCATTAACGGTTACATGCTTTTCTGCCAGTTCTTTAGCCATGATCTTTGTAATTTGGTGCACAGCTGCTTTTGATGCCGCGTAGCTGTATGCCCCATCACCAAGCGGTGCATCCCCCATAACGGAACCGACATTCACGACCCTTGAAGGATCATCCAATGTGGCTGACTTTATAAGCATAGGAAGGAGGGACTGGGTCAAATGAAACAGTCCTGCGTTGTTTACGCTCTGCACTTTTTCCCATGCTTCAAATGGAAATTTGCCCAGTTCGGCACCCCACGTCAGTCCAGCGTTGTTCATTAATATGTTGAGTGTGTCTGTGCGTTTAGCAATTTCTTCGCTAAGCGCTTCCACTCCAGCAGCGCTGCCGACGTCGCCAACAAAACCTGTCGCTTTGCCCGGCGAGCCCATTTGATTAAGTTCTGCGGCAACTGTCTCGCAAGCGCCTTGTTTACGAGAGGCGATAAAAACATGTGCACCCGCTTGCATCAGCCCAGTTGCAGCCATTCTACCAATACCTGTGGCACCGCCAGTTATAAGTGCAACTTTACCATCCAAAGAAAACAATTGATGTGGTGTCATTCTCGTGCCCCCAAAACCCTAAATTCAAGTGACTTAGGCGTTGAATTTTACTGTTGCAGCCACGGGTGTTGCTGACAAGCCGCTCTATGCCACCCTGTTTGTGTGCCGTTGCGTCAAAGTAGACTGGAGGTAAGATCTAGACAAAATTAAACGAAATTGACGGTTTTCTGTGTCTGTTGGTTTGTCGACACTAATTTGTGATCACTTATTGCTCTCAAACTTTGTCTTGAACTAAGGTTTGAGGCCCCAATCAATTCCATAGACACTAGACACTTTTAGCAAAAAACGTGTAACCTTTGAGCTGAATTTATCCGGATAAACCAATGACCTCTTTCCTCGTTTTAAACGGCCCTAACTTGAACTTGCTGGGGACACGCCAACCTGAAGTTTATGGCACCACAACCCTATCGGACATTGTAGATGATTGTGTTGCATACGGGACTGAAATTGGTATTTCAATATCATGTATGCAATCTAACCATGAAGGTAAGTTGGTCGACGCAATACACGCAGCGAAGGGCACATTTGCTGGCATCATCTTGAATGCAGGCGCATACACACATACCTCAATTGCATTGCGTGATGCGATTTCGAGCGTCGAACTTCCAGTGATTGAACTGCACCTGAGCAACATTCATGCTCGTGAAGAATTTCGCCACACCAGTTTTATTGCGGCTGTCGCTGTTGGGCAAATTTGCGGATTTGGTGCCGCGGGTTACCGCTTGGCAATCGACGCATTATCGGGGTATTTGAAGTGAAACCCATCACAAACATGGTGAGAGATTGAGCCTCCCCCTTTGAAGTGGTCCGACCCTATAGTTAGGAAAACGGAGTACCGGAGATGGTCATTAAGAGACCCAAGTGTGAAGAGCTCGTCGTGAAGTTACGGCATGTTGAAGTTCTTATGGGGCACCGTATGCCCCGGATTGATGCAATTAAACAGATCAGCGTGATTGAACAAACCTATTACCGCTGGAAGAAAAATTATGGCGAAATGGGCATGGAACAACTTAAGGAACTGAAGCGGCTACAGGAAGAGACCGAGCGTCTGCGTCTTGCGGTTTCTGATCTGACATTGGATAAATTGATCCTGAAGGAAGCTGCATCTGGAAACTTCTGATCCCCTCACGTTGGCGGACCTGCATTGACCATGTTCGTAGTGAGTTCATGGTTTCTGAACGACGTGTTTGTCGCCGAATAAAAAAGGCGGCCCGCATGGACCGCCTTTTCAGTATCACGAGGCTTAAAGCTTAGCCGTTGTTGATCTTAGCAACTTCTGCTGCGAAATCTTCTTTGACAACTTCGATGCCTTCACCAACTTCAAGACGGACGAAACCAGTGATTGTTGCGCCTGCTGCCGTTGCTGCCGCTTCAACAGTCAAGTCGGGATTGATTACAAATGCTTGGTTAAGCAATGTTGCTTCAGCAACGTACTTTTTCATACGACCAACAATCATTTTCTCAATCACAGCTTCTGGTTTGCCTGACTCGCGGGCAATATCCATTTGAATCTGCTTCTCTTTTTCAACGCCATCTGCGTCCATTTCGGCTTCGGACAATGCAAGTGGGTTCACAGCAGCGATGTGCATCGCAACTTGTTTGCCAAAGGCTTCGTCGCCACCGGTCAAACCGACCAATACGCCAATTTTGCCCATGCCTGGTGCGGCTGCGTTGTGGACATAAGAAACAACAACGTCGGCTGCCAAAGTCGCCATGCGGCGAACAGACATATTTTCGCCGATAACAGCAACAGCATCAGTTACTGTCTGCTCAACGGATTTGCCATCCATGTCTGCAGCTTTTAGCTCATCGATGTTTGATGTGCCGGTCGCAACAGTGGCGATACCGCCAACCATTTTTTGGAAGTCTGCGTTTTTACCAACAAAATCGGTTTCAGAGTTAACTTCAACAGCAACACCTTTGCCTCCAACAACGCTAACCGCCACAAGGCCTTCAGCTGCTGTACGACCAGATTTTTTAGCTGCTTTGGCCAAACCTTTGGTACGCAGCCAGTCAACGGATGCCTCCATGTCGCCATTATTTTCAGTCAACGCTTTTTTAGCGTCCATCATGCCTGCGCCAGTGCTGTCGCGCAGTTCTTTTACCATTGATGCAGTGATTGCCATCTTGGTTCTCCTGATAAGAGTTATATCTTTAAACGGTGAAGGGGCAAACCAAAGCCTGCCCCCTATAATTGAGTGTGCTAAAGCCGATTAAAGCTTAGCCAGCTGCTGGAGCGTCTGCTGGTGCTTCTGCCAGAGCTTCTTCAACAGGAGCCTCTTCCATAGCACCAAGGTCAACGCCAGCTGCGCCCAATTGGGCCGACATTCCGTCAAGTGCTGCACGTGCTGCAAGGTCTGTATACAAAGCAATTGCGCGTGCCGCGTCATCGTTGCCTGGGATCAGGTAGTCGATGCCGTCTGGTGAGCAGTTTGTGTCAACGATCGCGATAACTGGGATACCCAATTTGTTCGCTTCTGCTACAGCCAATGCTTCTTTTTTAACGTCGATTACGAAGATGAGGTCAGGACGACCGCCCATTTCGCGAATGCCACCCAAAGAAGCTTCTAGTTTAGCTTGGTCACGTTCCATGCCAAGACGCTCTTTCTTGGTGAAACCTTCAAAGCCGCGCTCTGCTTGCTCGTTGATGTTCTTCAGACGGTTGATAGACTTTGAAACTGTCTGCCAGTTAGTCAAAGTGCCACCCAACCAACGGTGGTTCATGTAATACTGTGCACATTTCTCAGCAGCGTCAGCGATTGGCTGTGCAGCCTGGCGCTTTGTACCTACGAAAAGAATGCTGCCACCTTTAGCAACGGTGTCACGAATCAATTTCAGTGCTTCTTCCAGCATTGGAAGGGACTGTGTAAGGTCCATGATGTGGATGCCATTACGTGAGCCGTAGATGTACGGGCCCATGCGTGGGTTCCAGCGTTGGGTTTGGTGACCAAAGTGAACGCCTGCTTCTAGCAATTGGCGCATGGTGAACTCAGGTAGAGCCATGTCGTAATACCTTTCCGGTTTTCGCCTCGTCGGGGGTTCAATGCGGATGCATCAACCGGCGGACTTTGGGGGATTTTGATCCCAAGGCCCAAACCCCGACTGCGGGTTTAAGTCCCGCGCGTATATGTTGGTATTTCTTTGGTGGCAAGGGGTTTGACGCGATTACTTTGGCCGCAAAGCGATCACCGTCCCAGCAGTTTATTATGCCCTGCCCGTACAGCCAGTTCCGCGGCTTTAGCCAGTGCTTTGCGGTCCGTGAACTCAGCCACTTTTAGTGCGGGGTGATAGATGACGTCAATCGATCCTTGAGATGCAGCTGCGAGGGTTCCTAGCAAATTGGTTACAAATTCCATATCTCCCCACCACCCATAAAATGACTTAGGTTTGCCTTCTGGTGGATGATACACGACGCTTACTGGTTGAACCTGTATCGTCTCACGTAATTCAGCACCCATAAAAGATCCAAACAGCGTTGTTTTGAATGGCAACACTTGCTGACCGTCTGTGCTTGTCCCTTCGGGAAAAAACAACAGTTTGTGCCCCGCCAACAATCGGGCCTGCATGATTTGTGTTTGTGCGGTCGCTTGGCCACGTTCCCGTTTAATAAACAGTGTGCCTGTTGCACGGGCTAGCCAACCAATGCCCGGCCAACCTGCAACTTCGGCCTTGGACACAAAGTAGATCCGTTTTGATGCGTTCAATACAAAAATATCTAACCAACTCGTGTGGTTCGCGACGACCGCCGCACGGTCCTGTAGTGGTGCGCCAGTCACATTGAGTGGCAACCGAAGAACCCGCAGCGCGTTACGGCAAACAAATTGTGTTATGTGGGGCGTGATCGGACGACTAAGCCCACAAGCGGGTCGCTCGACCAGGCGAACCAACACTAAGACCAACAAACTCCCAAAAACCAAACCGATCAAAACCGTTGCCCGTACGCCGACGCGCAGCCAACCCATTGCAGTTACCGCCTCGGGTTTGGGCTCTTCCGCTTCGGACCAAGTGTTCATCTTTTTGATTCTCCGCTGTAAATTCGCGATTGGCGTGCATTTAATTTGGCGGTGTCCATGATTAGGCAAACATCTGTGGTGTTGAATTCATGATCCACAAACGCGCCCTCGCCCACGACCCCACCAAGGCGTAGATACGCCTTAATCAATGAGGGTATTTGCAGCATTGCTTTGCGGCGATCCAATTCTGCTTCTGGGATTAAGTCCATGGGTTGAACTGTCCTGCCGCGCGCCCGAACACGAAACCCTTCGGGCGCAAGGTGGCGATGGTGCAACAACGATAAAGGAGCTGCCAAATCAGTTGTATCAGTGCCGCGAAAGCTAGCGACTCCGAACATAAGTTCGATTTCATGGTTAAACACATATTGTGCCAGAGCGTTCCAAAGATGAAACATTGCGGTGCCACCACGATATTCAGGCCGCAAGCAAGACCTCCCCAATTCCAGCAATTTGCGTTTTGAATTGAGCAATGGTGCTAATTCATATTCGTCTTGCGAATAGTATTGTCCTGCGGCCACAGCCATTTCAGGACGCATTAGCCGATATACACCAACAACGGCACCGATTGAATCGTCATGCAGCAGCAAATGATCGACGAAGGGATCAAAACGATCTCTTTCTAATTTCTGAACGTGATCAACAAGATTTCCCTTGCCGCCCAGCTCTGAAACAAAAACATCATAACGCAATCGCTGCGCCGAGCGAAGATCTTCATTGCTTGAAGCAATAGAAGTACGAAACCGGGGAGATGAATCTTGTTTCACGCTGTTGTCCCGACATCTCGATTTACTTCAAATTTTGCCAAATCTGTTAACCCATAAGTAATCAAAGTAATTTAAAGTCGAACTCAAACGCTGTCATCAAAAACAGGAACCAATGCGATCCGAGTACTATCAATTACAATTTTGCCTTCATTGCGGAAGTTCACTGTTAAGCGGCTGCTGATATTGCTTTGAACCTGCCCTGTGCCCCAATCTTGGTGGTCGGGATGGCGAACCAACATACCTGGAGCCAAAATGGCGTTTAGGTCTTCCATTTTACTATCTCCGTTTAGGAACCCAATCAATGGCCCAAAATGATCTTGATTTAGCTGCGTTGGTGAGTAGCCGGATTTGTCATGACCTCATATCTCCTATTGGCGCCATCAACAATGGTTTGGAGTTGCTGAATATGTCTGGAGCTTCGCCGATTGGTCCAGAAATGCAGCTGATTTGCGACAGTGTTAAAAGTGCTAGCGCGCGTATTCGCTTTTTCAGGATTGCCTTTGGTGCCGCCTCTGACGATCCAGTGGTTCGCAACGAGGTTACATCGATCCTAACGGAAATGTTTGATGGTGGGCGCCTTGCTGTCCAATGGGGACCCGTGGATATACAAACACGAAAAGCGGTACGTTGCGCGTTTCTTACAATCTTGTGTTTAGAAACGGCCATGCCATTTGGTGGGCAGATCCGAGTTTCTAGCAGCCGATCTTCGTGGGAAATTGTTGGAAAGTCGGACAAATTTTCTAATATTGATGTTCTTTGGAATGAAAGTTCATTGTCTAACACATCGGCAAAGATGTCTCCAACACATGTACAGTTTTCAATGTTAAGAACTGCAGCCAACGACGAAGACTTAGACCTTCGTCTTAAGCGCTCGCCAAAAGAAATTTCAATCCTGTTCTAGATGACTTATGCCCTTGTGGTGCCGTCGCCCACGACCAAGTATTTGAAACTGGTCAACTGGGTTGCCCCAACTGGCCCGCGCGCGTGCATTTTACCGGTTGCGATCCCAATCTCTGCGCCCATGCCAAATTCACCACCATCTGCAAACTGGGTGGATGTGTTGTGCATCAGGATGGCACTGTCCAACCGTTGCATAAAGTGATCTGCTGTTTTCTGGTCTTCAGTCAAAATACAATCTGTATGCTGCGATCCATATATTCGGATATGCTCAATCGCTTCGTCAACACCGTCCACGACCTTAGCAGCCATGATCATATCAAGGTACTCTGTACCCCAATCATCTTCGTTGGCAAGTAAGGTGCCTTGAACGTTTGATAGCTGGCTGTCCGCTCGCACTTCGACACCTGCATCGACCAAACGACCCAGAACATCGCTCCCAATTGTTTTAGCAATGTTTTTATGGATCAACAGACACTCTGCCGCACCACAGATACCTGTGCGCCTGGTTTTCGCATTCAGAACCACCCGCATGACTTTTTCTGGGTCAGCATGTTCATCTACGTAGATGTGCACAATTCCTTCGAGGTGGGCAAAAACGGGTACTCGGGCTTCACGTTGCACCAAGCCGACTAGACCTTTGCCACCTCGCGGGACGATTACATCTATGGTCTCGGTCATCTTTAGCATTTCTGACACAGCTGCGCGGTCGCGGGTTGGGACCAGTTGAATTGCATCTTCCGGCAGGCCCGCATCGCGCAATCCCTTCGCCAAACAAGCATGTATTGCTTGCGAAGAATGGAAACTCTCAGAACCACCACGTAGAATAACTGCATTTCCAGCTTTAAGGCAAAGGGCACCGGCATCTGCGGTCACGTTTGGCCGGCTCTCGTAAATTACGCCAATTACACCCAAGGGCGTACGAACACGGCGGATGTTAATACCAGTAGGTTGTGTCCATTCTGAGATAACCTCACCAACAGGGTCCGATTGTTCTGCGATGTTGCGCAGACCATCAACGATGGACTGAATACGCTCCTCATCCAGCATCAAACGGTCCATCATCGCATCGGACAGCCCTTTGTCGTGACCAAAAATGAGGTCTTTTGCATTTGCCTCGATAATTTGACCGCGGTTTTTCCAAACATTTTCAGCGGCACCGATTAGGGCCGCATGCTTGCGCTCTGCGCTCGCAAAACCCAGTTGATGTGACGCATTTTTGGCGCGTTGGCCGATGTCTTGCATCAAGTCGGTGATTGAATTCGTGTTTGTCATCGTCCCTATCCTTTTGCGAACAGTCGTTCCGTTCTGAAAGCTGTTTTTCCCTAACGGGCCATGTCGTCACGATGGATCAGAGTGGCGCGGCCACGGTAACCAAGCAGACGTTCGATCTCCTGACTTTTATGGCCTTTGATTGTGATTGCTTCATCCGCTGTATATCTAACCAACCCAATGCCAAGGTGATTACCGTTTGGTCCCACAAACGAAACGGGATCGCCGCGACCAAATTCACCTTCAACAGAGATGACACCTGCCGGAAGAAGACTTTTGCCATTGCTCAACGCATTCGTGGCACCTGCGTCTAAAGTTAAGATACCCAGTGGTTTCATCGCACCGATCCAGCGTTTGCGTGCATCTTGTGGGTCTAGAGTGGCGGTAAACCAAGTTGCTGCAGCTCCGTCTTCTAGAGCTCTGAGTGGACGTAACGCTGATCCTTCGCAAATCGCCATGGCGCAGCCTGCAGATGTTGCGGTTTTTGCCGCCATAACCTTGGTTTTCATGCCCCCTTTGGACAACCCCGATCCCGCATCACCCGCCATAGCTTCAATTTCAGGCGTAATATCATTGATCACATCATACCGCGTTGCTGTTGGGTCTACTGCTGGATTAGCGGTATAAAAGCCATCGACATCCGATAACAAAACCAATTGATCTGCACCGATGGTTGCGGCAATTTGGGCCGCCAGTCGGTCATTGTCACCGAAACGAATTTCATCTGTAGCTACGGTATCGTTTTCATTTACGATCGGCATAGCATTCAACACTAGTAGTTGCTCAAACGTGGCACGTGAGTTGAGGTATCGGCGGCGATCACGTGTATCTTCCAAGGTCATAAGGACCTGTGCGGTTGTGATCCCGTGCAATGCGAGTGCATCTTCGTAAGCCCGAGCCAATCGAATTTGGCCCACGGCGGCGGCGGCTTGGGATTGTTCTAACGCAAGCTCAGTGTTCGGAAGCCCAAGCGCCCCACGGCCAAGTGCAATGGAACCTGAGGAGACAAGGACAACTCGCGTTCCCCCTGCCCTCAGCCATGCTACATCAGCAGCCAATCCATGTAGCCATTCGCTACGCAGATTGCCGGTTTCCCTATCCACCAATAAAGCTGAGCCGATTTTAACGACCAGCCGTTTTGCTTGAGTTAAGGACGCCACGCTTCTTCCTCTTGCGCAGGTTGCTCACGCAGGCGATCCGCGTCGATTTCGTCGCGCAATTTGCGTAGAACTTCAGTTACACCCTCACGCGCGACACCGGACATAAGCATAACGGGACCACCACTTGCGTCTTCGAGGGCTGCACGGGCTTCTGCACGCTGATCGTCATCCAAGGCATCTACCTTGTTTAAAATAGTTACTCGTTGCTTAGCCGCCAGTTTGCCGCCGTAGGCTTCAAGCTCTGCGATGATGGTTTGGTAATCTCCAGCAACTGTTTCCGATGTGCCGTCAATCAGGTGCAACAAGACAGCACAACGTTCGACGTGTCCAAGGAACAGATCCCCAAGGCCACGACCTTCGGAAGCGCCCTCAATTAAGCCTGGAATATCGGCGACAACAAATTCGCGACCATCTACACCGACAACACCCAAGTTTGGGTGCAATGTTGTGAATGGGTAGTCCGCAATTTTTGGACGCGCGTTAGACGTCGCGGCCAAAAACGTGGATTTTCCTGCATTCGGCAGGCCTAACAGGCCAACATCCGCGATCAACTTTAGTCGAAGCCAAAGCGTACGTTCGACCCCTTCTTGACCAGGGTTAGAGCGACGGGGTGCTTGGTTTGTTGCCGATTTAAAGTGTAGGTTACCAAAACCACCGTTACCGCCACGGGCCAACTGAACCCGTTGGCCAACTTCAGTCAGATCAGTGATAACCGTTTCTTGGTCTTCATCTAAAATTTCAGTCCCGACAGGAACCTTTAAAATAATGTCTTCGCCGTTCGCGCCTGTGCGCTGGCTGCCCATACCTGGAATGCCGCTTTTGGCAAAGAAGTGAGGCGCATAGCGGAAGTCGATCAAGGTGTTGAGGCCTTCAACAGCCTCCGCCCAAACAGAACCACCACAGCCGCCGTCGCCACCATCTGGGCCACCGTACTCTAGGAATTTTTCACGACGGAAGCTTACGCAACCACCGCCTCCACCGCCGGAACGGACATATACTTTGCACAGATCAAGAAATTTCATATCGGCTTCCTAACCTGCACTTAGCGCAGGCTCAATCACTTAGTCAGGTAATCCTACGTCGTGATGTTCAGTTTTCGGGTGTATGTCCACGTGGGAACAGAACGATCCCGCGCAACACTAAAGGTTTCTGCATCACCTAAGTATTCAAATCCACAATGGGTGAGTACTTTAGCTGAAGCAGGATTGTCTTGGAACACAGCACCAAACATCGTGGCATTTGCCATCGGATTTGCGTCAACCAGGGTTTGTACCGCTTCAGAGGCTAGTCCGGTGTTCCAGTAAGCAGGAGCAACCCAATAACCAACTTCAGATTGATTGCGGTCCATTCGTGTCAAAGAGATGAGCCCCATAACTTCTGCACCACCAGACTTAAGGCCGCCGATGACCCAAACATCCTCATCACGTTCGTGCGCTATGCAGCGGTTCACAAATGCTTCTGTGGTGCCTGGCGGCAAAGGGTGTGGAATCGATGACGTCATACCTGCAACTCGTTCATCTGATGCATAAAGTTCAATCAGACCCATATCTGAAACTCGCATTGGCCGTAGCTCAAAGCGATCAGTTTGAATGGTCCCTTGTGTTTTGATTTCGCTCATTTCCATCGTTATGTCCCTCCTCCAAACAGTACGAACAGCACAGATGCGACGGTTAATGCCGCAAGCGTGTACATTAAATAGGGTTCCACCGGATTGCCTGCTAGTGTCTTGGCAATTTTATCCCCTGCGAGGGTCCAAAGTGGATGCATCACTAATTGGCAGGCCAATAGAATTGCCGCAATTGTTGCCGTTGCTTCAAACGTAGAAGTTCCAACGCCGACAAAGGCGGTAAACCCACCAACAATCATCGCCCACGCTTTTGGATTGAGCGGATGAACGATCAGGCCTGCAAAAAACCCCGGAGCTTTATCGCCGAATGATTTAGTTGAAAGGCGCATGTTCGCAACTCTCCAAGCTAACCAGATAATATAGGTGGCTGAGATATATTTCAGAACGAGAAAAATAAAAGGGACGCGCTCGGCCAGTTCCATTAATCCAAAGCCAATTGGCCAGATAATCATTTGTTTCCCAAAGGCTACGCCTAGCATGAATGGTAATGCCTGACGGAATCCATATCGCGCACCGGTCGCAAGCAACGCCATATTCGCAGGTCCGGGTGTCCCGACCTGTGAGGCCGCGAAAACGGCAAATGATGCGATTGCTACTGACACTTATAATTACTCTCTACAAAGAAAAAGGACCGGCGTTTCCGCCGATCCTTTGATTTTTTAAAACCTGTAAGGGTACGACTTATTCAGCTGCTTCCGCTACCGGAAGTACCGAAATGAATTTACGGTTTTTAAGGCCGGTGCTGAAAGTCACGTGACCTTCAACTTTAGCGAAGATCGTGTGATCTTTGCCCATGCCAACGCCTTCAGACGGCCAGAACTTAGTTCCGCGCTGACGAACGATGATATTGCCTGGGATGACAGATTCGCCGCCATATTTTTTCACGCCAAGACGACGACCTGCTGAGTCGCGACCGTTCCGGGATGAACCGCCTGCTTTTTTGTGTGCCATTGGTGTTTCTCCTTATTTCGCTAGGTCGGCAGCTTGCGCGACCCACTCGGGCTTAACTTTAGCAGCTTCGAACGTTTCAACGTCAACTTTAGCCAAATCGGCGAAAGTTGCGATACCTGCTTCAACCAATTTTTTAGCAGCGGCTGGACCGACGCCAGCTATTACTGTCAGATCGTCACCACCAGCAACTTTAGGAGCAGCTTTTGCTACTGCAGCTTTGGGGGCGGCTGAACGTTTTTGGTCTTTGTTAGCAGCAGGTGTGTTTGCGTCGATCGCTGCCAAAGCTACAGCACCAACAGAACCAGCACCAACAGCAGCATCAACACCAGATTTATCAGCACCAGAAGCAAGAATATCTGTGATACGAACCAAAGTCAGTTTTTGACGGTGGCCTTTAGTGCGCTTGGAAGAGTGCTTACGACGACGCTTAACGAAGTTAATTGTCTTAACACCTTTGATCTGGTCGATCACTTCGGCTTGTACACCAGCACCCGCAACGAGAGGTGCACCAACAGTGACTGTGTCACCACCAAGCATCAATACGTCGTTGAATTGGATTTTTTGGCCAGCAATTGCAGCAAGTTTCTCAACACGGAGTACGTCTCCGGATTGAACTTTATACTGCTTGCCGCCGGTTTTAAGGACCGCGAACATGGGTCATTCCTTTGTTTTACCGCGTCGTTTGGCACCTATCTACATAGGGTTTTGTGGGTTTAACCCCGCCTCAGACAGCGCATCCCGTTTGGGATGTTCATGAAAATAAGGCGCAATACGCCCGTATGGAAGATGCCAAATGCACTTGATTGTGCTCTATGTCAAGCATCATAGGCCTGTTTTAGCCACTATAAGTCAGACGCAACCATGTTTAGGGCAACAGCTCGGCCCAAAGTATAAGATATATCGCCGTACATTGCACCGAAGCCATCAAAAATAGCAGCATTCAATGCGCGCCCTGCCCTTGTTTTCATGAAATTGATCAGTTCAATCATTTCAGCCTCATCAAGCGATTGGTAGCTCAGTAAAAGATAACCCATCATCCATTTTACCGTATCCAAGCGTATTTCGTCTTCTTGTTCCCAAGTTTGTTCAATGACCTCTTGTTCCGATGCGTCAAAAGAACCTCCATCGACCAGACCAAGGTAAAACCGATAGTTAGACGTGAGTGCGGCCGTCACATTTTGTTCTATTAAGTCTCCTTCGCTAACCATCAGGTTCACTTGTAACAATGACTTTGGATCTTTAGCCAATGCGATTTGGTAATTGTCTTCAGCAATGTTCTTGATGTCATTATCAGTCATGGCGTTGCGAGCAGCAATTTCCAAATCAACAATCTTCGCCCCCAAGTTACTGCCATAAAACTGATTGATTTGGCGAAGTTGTTTTTCAGGTATTGTTGCAATCTCTTTGCGGACAACCTCAGACATCAATTGCGTGTCGTAAATCGCGTCAATTTGATCTTCCCAAACAGCGCCGCCCTGCCCGTTCAACATTTCAGTGTTCAATGTCGCCGCGTATTCCAGGCCTTCCGTCCGCATAATATGGATCAGCTCAGACAGTTTGAGGTGATCCATAGTTAGGGTCACTTGGGCCTGCGCTTTAGCCACAGTCGCGGACAGAAAAATTACAACGAGGTTACCAAAAAATCGAACCATCAAAGGTCTTCGCTTGGCTGAAGTGTCGCCATTCTTACAGCCAGTTCCTCGAAACGATCCGCCATGATCGAAAATTGCACGGCATTCATTATGTCATATTCCTTTTGCATTTTATAATTTTCCAAAGCGACGGTGTATTCTTCGACTTCAGCGTCCGAA
>JABGTH010000250.1 GCA_018647275.1 Paracoccaceae bacterium | reverse complement strand
GCGTCGAAAGCGTTGATTTGATCGTTGGCCATACCGCAGGTCCTAAAGTTAGTGAGCTGGTGCTGAGATTGGATCAAGCAAGCTGCGCCCACCATCTACTGTCACAACTTCGCCCGTCATAAAGGCCGATGCATCAGAAGCGAGAAACTGCACTGCATCCACCAACTCACCTGGACCCGCAACACGGCCAAGTGGGGTTTTTTCCTCAATTTCGTCGCGCCAGTCGCTGTGTTCTGCCATAGCGGCTTGAAGCGATGCGGACATGACCGATCCAAAAGCAACCGCATTGACGCGGATGCGGTTTGGCGCGAGAGCCAGTGCCATCGAGCGGGTCATTTGCTCCATCGCGGCGGACGCAATCGAATAGCCCATCAATTCAGGGCGCGAGCTGCGTGCCGCGATTGAACTAAGATTAACTATAGTGCCTACCGTGCCTTCAGTCTGTTCACCCGCCTGTTTGATCATACGCTTGGCGACCTGTTGCGTTAAGCGCAGACTGGTCATCATGTTCTGCTCAAGCAGCACTTCAACTGAAGTGTCTTCAACATCCATCACATCCGTCGTCATAACCTGACGAGAGGCGTTAACCAAGACATCAACCTGATCAAAGGCGTCAATCGTAGCAGAAATAAGATTGGCGATGGTCAAACGTTGGCGCAAATCACCAGCAAAGTAACGCATGTTGCCTTCATCCAATTGCGTACCCAATTCGTCTTTCAGGCGCGCCTCATCCATATCCGCACACATTACGTTTGCACCGCGATCTGCAAAACTGCGGGCGATGGCCAGCCCGATACCGTTGGCCGCCCCTGTTACGATGACCGATTTACCTGAAACAGAAAATGACATGGCTATTATCCTTGTCGAAACATTGGTTAGGCACGTTTGCGCAAAGGACGCGCAGCGTGGAATAGTTTGAAACGTGTATCACCACCAAGGTCTATGACTTTGCCAAAGTTGGCGTTCAAGGCATCTTCATAAGGTAGGTGACGATTTGCAACCATCCAAAGCTGTCCTGAGTTAGCCAACACACGCGCAGCTGTTGCAACAAAAGCTTGCCCCAATGAAGGTTCTGCTGCGCGACCAACATGAAAGGGAGGGTTCATAATTACTGTATCAATTCGGCCCTTAGGCGCCCATTTTGTTGCGTCAGCCCAGTGGTATTGGGCGCGCTCATCCGTGACATTGCGCTTGGCACATTCCAAAGCTAAATGGCCAGCCTCGACCAAATGGATTTCATTGATATCGCGCGTCAGCGCGTGGGCTGACAGGTAACCCCAGCCAGCACCAAGGTCCACAACATTCTTGCCCAGCTTCTCTGGCAACGCTTGCACCAACAATTTTGACGCAGGATCAACTCCGTCAGCAGAAAAGACACCAGGGCCAGTCCAAAAACCACCCTCAGTCAATGTTGGAGTTTGCCCCCAATCTTCCAAACCGTCATGGCTGTTGACCCAAAACAGTTTTCCGTGGGCCTTAGATATGGTCGCAGAAACATCCCCACGTTTGCGCAGATCCTTGAATATACTGTCAACGCCTTCGGTCTTTTGTCCATCAATAATGATAGGACCATCCGTAAAGGCAGCTGCTTTCGCAATGATTGACCGCGCCTCTGCTTTGGCGCGAGGCAAACAAACAATGGACAGTGCGTAACGCTCTGTCGGCTCGACCGCACAGCTATAGCCAGCCGATTTGAACGTTTCATAAGCGGGACGGAACGGCTGAATTATCTCGCATTGCTTCGCTGGCAAACTTCGTAAATTCGCCTCAGGCGTAGGATGAAAGACAGCGATACGGCCCGTGGGTACAGACAATCTGCCCGTTTCCAGAGCAAGGGGCAAGCGTGCACCAATCATAATATTATTCTTCTTTTTCCATAGTGCATTGCAGCGGGTGCTGATTTTGACGTGCCGAATCCATGACCTGAGCCACTTTGGTCTCGGCTATTTCGTGGCTAAAGACGCCAACGACGGCCAACCCTTTTTCGTGAACCGTCAACATAATCTCAAAGGCTTGGGCATGGTTAAGCCCAAAAAAGCGTTCTAAAATCATCACCACGAATTCCATCGGCGTGAAATCATCGTTCAACAACATGACCTTATAAAGCGGCGGGCGCTTTGTCTTGGGCTTAACCTTCGTAACGACAGCTGTGTCACCATCATCGTCGAATTTGTCCGACATCATTTGTAGATCTTTGTTCATTGCCACTCCGGCTGTAGAATCCAATGGTAGACATTCAACTGCTCTATATAACGTGAGTGCGGTTTGAGAAAAGAGGCAGCAGACAAGATGTCACTAAAGGTCACAACTATTGGTTTTGATGCCGATGATACGCTTTGGCATAACGAGCGGTTCTTTCAATTAACACAAGTACGCTTTGCTGCCATGCTCTCAGAGTTCTGCGATGCACCAAACCTGCTGGACAGACTGCTTCAAGCCGAGAAGCGCAACATAAAACAATATGGCTTCGGCATCAAAGGCTTCGTTCTTTCTATGATTGAAACCGCACTGGACGTGACCAACAATCAAGTATCTGGCGAAGTCATTGCAGAACTAATTGAGGCTGGCAAAGAAATGCTTGCTCATCCAATCGAGCTATTGCCCAAAGCGCATGATGCCGTTGAAGCCGCCCGCTCACAGTGCAAAGTTATTCTAATAACCAAAGGCGATATTATCGATCAAGAACGCAAAATCGCTCAGTCTGGTTTGGGAGATATGTTTGATGCCGTTGAAATCGTATCCACCAAAGTGCCAGAGGTTTATGCCCGTATATTCGATCGCCACGGTACGGGACCCACAACAGGCATGATGATCGGCAACTCAATGAAGTCCGACGTTAACCCGATGATTAAATCGGGCGGTTGGGGCATTTACGTGCCACACGGGCTCCAATGGGAAATCGAACACGCTGAACCGCTGCTAGATCATTCCCGCTATCATGAGATCGAAACCCTCGCAGCATTCCCTGAATTATTAAATAGAATACTGGAAGACTAACCAATGCCCCACGCAGACCTAAAATATTCGAATGATCTTACCCTAAATGCGTCGACAATACTGACCAGCATTGAAACAGTCATCCAAACCCACGACCCGGAGTCTGGTAACTGCAAGGGTCGCGCCTATCCTACTGCTGAATTTCACCACACCCATCTGCTTGTTGAAATCTCCATGCTGCCAAAAGCGCACCGCGACACTGCATTTATGGCGGCCCTTTCAGCAGATTTGGAAACGACAATTAAAGCCTACTTGTCACAGCCCTGCTCGTTTTCATTGATGATTTCATTCTCAAGCGAAAACTACATCACCAACCGTTTCGAACCCTAAATCGATTTTGACACAATCGCCGGCATAATGCTGCCACAATGATGCCACATTAGCACCCCTATGGGATGCCTTTAGCACAACCACAATATCTAGGATTCGAAAAAGTCACATTCCCGCCTAGATCATTGATTCTATGGGTTTATCGAAAATACATTTTGTGCTAAAAAAATTAATAAAAAATGTCAGCCAAAAAATTGGCGGCTATCGAGGCATAAAAAGGCAGATTATTGTGAAAGTTTGGCGTATTCAGCCAGCTCGTTTTGGGCTGTTGATCATGGCGGCGTTGTGGATGCTTGTGGCTTTGCCACTGAGTGTCGCTGCAGCACCGTATGCCGCGTATGTTGTTGATGCACGTACCGGGGAAGTTTTGCATGCGCGTAATGCTGACACCCGGCTGCATCCAGCGTCGCTCACAAAGATGATGACTCTCTACATTGCTTTTGAAGCCATCGAAAAGGGTGAGATCTCACTCGATACGATGGTAACCATTTCCAAGCACGCAGCGTCAGAACCCCCTTCAAAGCTGGGCCTCAAAAGCGGACAAAAAATTGCGATGCGTTATCTTGTTCGCGCTGCAGCCGTTAAATCGGCAAACGACGCAGCCACCGCAATTGGCGAAGCACTGTCTGGATCAGAGGCACGCTTTGCCCGCCGCATGACCCGCACCGCTAAAGCTTTGGGCATGTCACGAACCACATTTAAGAACGCACATGGTCTAACCGAAAAGGGTCACATGTCGACAGCACACGACATGACAATTTTGGGTCGCCATGTTCTGTATGATTACCCGCAGTATTATAACCTATTCTCACGCCGCACGACCTACGCAGGTATCCGCGAAGTTGCCAACACCAATCGTCGCCTTTTGGGATCTTACAAAGGGGCCGATGGTATCAAAACCGGTTACACCCGCGCAGCAGGTTCAAATCTGGTGGCATCCGCCGAGCGCGGCAACAAACGCATTATCGCAACTGTCTTTGGTGGAAAATCATCCGCTTCTCGTAACGCAAAGGTTGCTGAACTTCTTGATCTTGGCTTCCGCCGTGCTCCCAATCGCGCCCCTATTCGAAAGCCAAATGCTCCTGC
>JABGTH010000015.1 GCA_018647275.1 Paracoccaceae bacterium | reverse complement strand
TGATTTCTTCATCCACAGAGCGAAGCCCGGCAAGGAATAGCGCCATAACGAAGCCGGAACTTTGCCAGACAGCGGCAAGCACAACGGTGTAGATCGCCATGTCAGGATCAACCAGCCAGTTGAATTCAAAATTGGCGAAACCCCAGCCTTTGACGGTGGCTTCGATGCCAAGTTCAGGGTTCAGGATCCATTTCCATGCGGTGCCTGTGACGATCATCGACAGGGCCATGGGATAAAGATAAATCGTGCGGATCGCGCCTTCGGTGCGGATTTTCTGGTCCAGCAGGATCGCCAGAAGCAGACCCAACGCCATGGCGATCACGATAAATAGTGTGCCAAAGATCGCTAGGTTCACCATCGCAGTTTCAAACCGTGGTGAGTCAGCTAGGCGCTCATATTGAATGAGGCTATCAAACTCGTAGCGCGGCATTAGACGCGAGCGGGTCAACGACACCCAAGCTGTCCATGCGATAAAACCGTACACAAATACCATGACGGCGATGAATGAAGGTGCCAAAACGATTTTTGGCATGTTATCTTGCAACCATCTTATCATATGAAGTCCCACTTTGTTTGGTAGCCCTGCCCCAGATCGGGGCAGGGCCGTTTTCGCAATCTTTAAACGATTACTGAGAGTTGGCGACAGCCTGAGACAACATCTGAACTGCTTCTTCGGAAGACATGTCAGAGTTGAAGTGCGCTGTAACAACGTCTGTGATTGCGCCGGACTGCGCGCCAAACAGTGCCATGCCGTGTGCGTAAGATGGCATCAAAGTGCCGCCTTCGTTTGTGGACGCCATGTCAGCTGCAGAAATCTGAGCGCACTCATCAAAACCGGATAGATCAACGTCTGTGCGGGCTGGGATGGAGCCTTTGTTCATGTTGAACACTTCTTGGAACGTTGGCCCCATGATGAGTTCAGCCAACAGTTCCTGACCCGCGGCTTTGCCGTCACCTTCAACAGAGAACATCGCAAAGCTGTCTACGTTGTAGAGATAGCCGTCACCCGGAGTGGACGCACATGTGAAATCAGCGCCTGGAACTTTACCAGCAGCGAGGAATTCACCCTTTGCCCAGTCACCCATGATCTGGAAAGCGGCTTCGCCGTTCATGACCATTGCTGTGGCGAGGTTCCAGTCACGACCAGAAAAGTTTGGATCAACATAGCCGCGCATGGTGCGCATCTGATCAAACGCTGCAATCATCGTGTCAGATGTCAGCGCTTCTGGGTCGAGGTCTACGAGAGCTGCCTGATAGAACTCAGCGCCGCCGAGGCCCAAAACAACAGTTTCGAACACAGTCGCGTCCTGCCAAGCCTGACCACCGTGGGCCAGTGGAATGATGCCAGCGGCTTGCAGTGTTTCGGCTGCGGCGTTGAACTCGTCCCAAGTTGTTGGCATCTCGATGCCGTTAGCGGCCAAGATTTCTGAGTTGGCCCAGATCCAGTCAACGCGGTGCACGTTTACTGGTGCTGCACACCAAGTGCCATCGCACTGCATGTGTGCTGCAATGGAGGCTGGAAGCAGGTTTGCCCAGTCGTTGGCTTCTGCAACGCTGGAAATGTCAGCCAGAACGCCCTCTGCAAACCATTCCTGAATGGCTGGGCCTTTGATCTGTGCTGCTGTTGGCGCGTTGCCGGACAGAACGCGTGCACGCAGGGCTGTACCAGCCGCGTCACCGCCGCCGCCAGCGACTGGCATATCAGTCCATGTGCCGCCGTTTGCAGCGAACTCTTCTTGCAGAACTGCGACCGATTTAGCTTCGCCACCGGATGTCCAGTAGTGTAAAACTTCTGCTTCAGCGTGGCCGTCAGCAGATACCGCGCCAGCGGCACAAACAGCGATCGCGGATGCGGTGCTCAATACGTAAGATTTCATTTTCGATTTCCTCCCAGAAAAGACCGCTCCTTGCGGCTCGAATGCCAACAACATGACGGCAACACCTGTATCTATGCAATTGCTACATGACGGGTATTCATCCCGTGAATGCAGAAATTGACGTGCCTTGTTACACGCTGTTACTTTGATCTAGATTTTGTTGCATTCTGTTACATAACTAGATGGCGCACCCTTGTCCGATAAGAAACCTTACCGTGCGTTGGAGAAAGTGAAACATGGCGATTCCACGTATACTTGTCGTCGATGATGACCCTGATATGCGACAGATGATGACTCAGTTTCTTCGACAGAACGGGTCAATTGCCCTTCCGGCGGCCAATGAAACGGAGGTCCGCAGCCACATCGATGGGGGCCGCGTTGATCTGGTCTTGCTCGACGTGATGTTGGGCGACGAGAATGGACTGGAAATTTGTAAGCGGCTGCGGCGTGAACAGGACGTGCCGATTATTATGGTGTCTGCTTTGTCTGCCGATCATCAGCGTATGGAAGGGTATGCGGTTGGCGCTGACGATTATATCGCCAAACCGTTTAACCCTAATTTGTTGCTGGCGCGGGTCAAAGCAGTGCTGTCGCGCGCGCGCCGCTCGGCGTCCTTGGTGCACCGTCGCAATACCAAAACATTTCACTTCGATGGATGGACGTATGACGCCAAGACAGGCGACGTTCTGTCGCCTGTAAAAGTGCAAGTCGCCCTATCGCACCGCGAAACCGCATTGTTGCAAGTGTTGCTCGCAAACCCGCATATCCCCCTCACACGTGAGGAAATTGCGACCAACCTAGATGCCACTGGCGAGGGCCAGTCTCCCAGTGAGGCGACGGGTCGCGCGATTGATGTTTTGGTAGGTCGCTTGCGTAACAAGATCGAAGCGAACCCGAAGGAGCCCCAAATCCTAAAGACGGAACGCGGGGTCGGTTATGTATTCGCCGTAGATATCGCAGTGTCAGACACGTGAGAAACCCTCTAAACAGCCTGCGGATGATGGGATCAATGTTGGTTTTTACGGCGCTTATTATGGGCGGTGGTACGGTTTGGATGTGGACAAAATCTACTTCAGATTGGCGCGCACATGGCACTGAGGCCTACGATGCTGGTGTGACTTTGTATTACGCAATGCAAAACGGCACCGCTCCCCCAGAAGGCATAGAGTTCGTACGCCTACCTGCCGACGACCAGATACATGCAACATACGGATCATTCCGCCAAATTGCGGATGCTTCGCCTGCCTCGCGGATCACGATTGTCCCAATCTTGCCCGATGTTGCCAATCAGATCACCGGGGCCTCTGTCACAATGGCTATCCTTTCACCTGCAATAACCTACGGTCTTGCGGATCTACCGCACCGCGACGGGCAAACGGCGGCAGAAACCATGGGCGCGATCACCCGCAAAATGGCCACGTTATGTAACGATCCGTTTGTGGTGGCTCGCATGGGAGATGGCGACTGGGTTGAAGTAAAAGGCGACGCGATTTGGGGGTGCGCCGCTGCCCCCCCTGATCGCCGCATACTCGCAGCGCTTTTGG
>JABGTH010000133.1 GCA_018647275.1 Paracoccaceae bacterium | reverse complement strand
GTTACCTTAAGCGGTGCACTATACGTCATATCGCGCTGCTGGCATTCCTCAACGTCGTACTTGGGCTTTTCAAGCTCGTACTTTGAATATTCCAAAATGGATGTTTCATTAAAATCTTTAATCGGAAAAACCGACTGGAAGACCCCAGCAATACCCTCTCCATCGGTGGGGGTATCGGCCTCGCCGGATTTTAAGAACAGATCATACGATGATTTCTGTACTTCAATTAGATTTGGCATTTCCAATACTTCACGGATTTTGCCATAATATTTACGTAGACGTTTCTGACCAAGGAACGATTGCGCCATAAGACTAGGTCACCTTTCAGTTTTCTCAATTGAGACAAACACCGTCGGGCCACGGCGCTTATCCCTACGAGACAGCGATAGAGAGGTCTATTCTTGCCACACATCCCACTGTGCAGCTCCCGACCTCTCCTGCCTTGGAAAATGCCTTTGATTTAAGGCGCTTACCGAGACAGGTGTCTTGCAATAGTGAACCGCTTCCCTGCGTGACATGTGGTGGTCAGAGGGGTGAAAAACGGTTCCTTATTGCGCGACAGAAAATACGGGTTTCGAATCAATCGAAACCGCGTGAAACTGCTGGATAAATCGTGAAGGGTGCGAACGCAAGGGGTGTTGGCGGGAATACCAACCGACCAAGGTTTGCTTTGACCTTGTAGCGCTCAACGACCATCATATGAGCAGCCCTTCGGTTTACGTCTGCGTCACATAAATGACCCAAAACAACAGGCACCAGTCGCATTGTTTTCAATGTGTGTTCGGGTCATGGTTATCCGCGAACCATTTTCCTTACGAAAGTCCAAGAATGCGCACCACAAAAACGATTCATGTTGTTTCCTGTCATGCAGAAGGTGAAGTCGGGGATGTCATCGTTGGAGGTGTGGCACCGCCACCTGGTGAGACACTTTGGGAACAGCGAAATTGGATTGCAAAAGATCAAACCCTGCGCAATTTCGTTCTGAACGAACCTAGAGGCGGGGTGTTTCGGCACGTGAACCTGCTAGTGCCGCCCAAACATCCTGACGCCCAGATGGGTTGGATCATTATGGAACCCGAAGACACACCGCCAATGTCCGGGTCTAATTCGATCTGTGTTGCCACTGTGTTGTTGGAAAGCGGCATCATTCCAATGGTCGAACCCGTGACCGAGATGACATTGGAAGCCCCCGGCGGCCTCATATATGTCCGCGCGCAATGCAGTGACGGAAAAGCGCAAAGTATCACCGTAAAGAACCTACCATCTTTCGCGGGTGAGATCGGCGTCGAGCTCGACGTCCCCGGCGTCGGCTTACTCACAGTGGACACAGCTTATGGCGGCGATAGTTTTGTTGTGGTGGACTCGCAGGCGTTGGGTTGCACTTTGGAGGCCGCTGAGGCAGGAAAATTGGCAGGGCTTGGTGTTCGCATCACTGATGCCGCGAATGAACAATTGCGCTTTCACCATCCCGAGAATGCCAGGTGGGATCACTTTTCCTTTTGCCTTTTTGCCGGACCATTGGAGCGTCAGGGTAATCACCTGACCACAAAAGCCGCAGTCTCCATTCAACCAGGGAAGGTAGATCGCTCCCCGACGGGAACAGCTTTGTCTGCGCGCATGGCGCTTTTGCACAGGTCCGGCGAGATGAATGTGGGCGATACGATAACAGCACATTCCATAATAAACTCAGCGTTTCACGGTAAAATTCTTGAGGCAACCACGGTTGGGAACAAACCTGCGATCATTCCAGAAATAACGGGTCGCGCATGGATAACAGGGATGCATCAACACATGCTGGATCCAAGCGATCCATGGCCTGAAGGCTATCGATTGTCGGATACATGGCCGTCCTTTCGATCAAAACCTTAGAAACCGCTCTGCGTCGATATCAACTACCCAACAGGTTTTCAGAATAGCAATCTTGTCCACGCAACAGACACTATCGACCCTACAAACAAAAACGGCGTCTCTCGAAGGAGACGCCGTTTCCGAATTGCCAAAAGGCGAGAGGCTTAGGCCAACTCAACTTCTGCGCCAGCTGCTTCCAGCTTAGCTTTAACGTCTTCAGCTTCAGCTTTATCAACGCCTTCTTTGATTTTGCCACCAGCTTCAACCAAGTCTTTAGCTTCTTTCAGGCCAAGACCTGTGATGCCGCGAACTTCTTTGATCACGTTGATTTTAGAAGCGCCGGCGTTCTTAAGAACTACGTCGAATTCTGTTTGCTCTTCAGCAGCGCCAGCGCCGTCTGCAGGGCCCGCCATCATGACTGCGCCACCGGCTGCAGGCTCGATGCCGTACTCGTCTTTAAGGATAGTTTTTAGTTCTTGTGCTTCAAGCAGTGTAAGACCAACGATGTCTTCTGCCATTTTCTTAAGATCAGCCATTTTTAGCTCCGATACGATATTAATGTGTTCCAACGTGCAGTGTTTACTACACGCCGATATGACGTTTGCTTACGCAGCCGCCTTGTCTTCAACAGTAGACAAGATGGATGCAATGTTGCTTGCAGGTGCGCCAATGGCCCCAGCGATGTTGCTTGCAGGTGCGCCCAGCATGCCAGCAATAGTCGCGATGAGTTCATCACGGCTTGGCATTTTGGAAACAGCTGTAACACCAGCCCGGTCCAACGCGTTCTCGCCCATAGCACCACCAAGGATTACGAAGTTATCGTTATCCTTAGAGAAGTCCTCGGCAACCTTGGCAGCTGCCACAGGGTCCTCGGAAAAGGTTAGAACGGTCATGCCTGTCAACAAATCAGCAATGCTTGCACATGGCTTATCGTTTAGGGCGATCTTGGCGAGCCTATTTTTTGCAACACGAACAGCAGCACCTGCATCAGACGCCTTAGCGCGCAGATCTTGCATGTTAGCAACTGTCAGACCGGCGTAGTGGCTTACCACAACAACGCCAGAGCTTTCAAAGATTTGGCCGAGTTCGTCGACCAATTGTTCTTTTTGTGCTCTATCCACAGTTTCACTCCAAATTTGGGGATTACTCCCCGGCTCAGTTCAGCCAAAGCCAATTTCGGCCCTGACAGTCGGGTCCTTACGGGTCCGCCAAAGATCACCACGAACCAAAAAAGGTTCGAAAAAATCCGGTTTTTCCCGTCTCAGGTCGGAATTATGAAATTTGCGAGCGTCACTTTGCAGCTAAACTTACAGATTTCACCCACCATCTCGGACGAAACACCCAGTTCGCCCGAATCTTCGAGCAAACTAAGTTCTGCTTCCGTATGTGGTTATGTGGTGATTGTGAAGGGGTTTTCTGGTCTTCATCCCAAAAATCAACCACCTTGAGGACCCCGAGGCACAGACTGTGGCCAGACCAGTCAATATGCCCATTATAGCAGGCCGCGGATGACAGTCCTGCTTTGGCAAAAGCACGCTACAGTAAACCCTGCAGTGGCCAGTAATACTCCAGCAAAACCACCAAAAAACTCCAATATTAGAGAGAGCTCGACAAAAGCGCGAACCAATGAGCAGGACATAAATGAAGTCGACCACAGCTGTGGATCGCCAAACCTATGGTGAATTTTTAACACTTAAGGGGATCGTCTGGTACGAATCGAAACTAAATAACACTTCGCTCTGCGCGTGATTACGTACGTACGTTTAACACACTTCACTATGGCCACATCCGCCTTTTGAAGAGAGCGCGCGCACTGGGAACCCATTTGACCGTTGCGCTGTCCTCGGACACCTTCAACCAATTAAAAGGTAAAGACGCCAAGTTCTCATGGGAGCAACGCAAGCTGGACCTTGAGGGCGTACGCTACGTGGACGACATCATTTCCAAAGACGAATGTGAGCAGAAAGTGAGTGAGGTCGCCACCCACAACATCGATCTTTTCACCATCGGTGACGACTGGGAGCGTAAGTTCGATTTCCTGAAAGAGCATTGCTACGTGGTGTACATTGGCCGAACACAAAAAATCTCGAGTACGATGATCCTCAAACTGTCGCGAACAATAGGTGGGCTGGGATCAAAAGCCATATGAAAGCGCTAAAAGACGCCGGTCTTAAAGCTTTTCTGAACTCGGGCACATTGCTTGGTCTAGTTCCCGATGGGAAATTGATCGACCATGATAACGATATTGATTTAGGGATCATTAAGGACGCAGGCGATGAAGATGCCGTTGTCGCCGAATTGGCCGGCTTTTACCCAAGAGGTTCATGATTTGGGTATCCTGCCTGAGGAACGTTCAGAACCACACAATGGGATGCTACGACTGCTGCAAATCATGGGCTATACTTGTGACATTTTTCCAGCGTAAGTTGCACCAAACAAGGTTTACGTGTTCCCACACACTTACGGAGAGATCGAACCAAAAGACGTTTATCCGCTCCGAACGTGCAATATTTCTGGGCTGGACCAACCCGCAGTGCCTAAAAAAATGCTGGTGATCCATTACGGCCCAGGCTGGGACAAAATAGATCTACTTTGGAAATTCGTACGGCCTGCAGGATTTAAAAGTTTTATGAAGAGGCTGAGCAAACTCGAAAAAGCCCGATCAAAACCGCACATCCCAACTAATCACATTTTGAATGCAAAAAAGGCGGGCCCGAGGGTCCGCCTTTTGAATTCTAAATGCTACTGCAGGCTTATTCGCCTGCAGCGTTTTCAACATCAACAGTCACACTTGGACCCATAGAAGAGCTGATAACGATCTTTTTCATGTAAGCGCCTTTAGCACCTGTTGGGCGTGCTTTAGCAACCGCGTCAACGAATGAACGGACGTTTTCAACAAGCTTTACTTCGTCAAAAGATGCTTTGCCAACACCAGCGTGAACGACGCCAGCTTTTTCAGCTTTGAACTGAACTTCGCCGCCTTTGGCCGCTTTAACAGCGTCCGCAACGTCCATAGTCACAGTACCAACTTTTGGGTTTGGCATCAGGTTACGTGGGCCCAAGACCTTACCAAGACGACCAACGATAGGCATCATGTCAGGCGTCGCGATGCAACGATCGAATTCGATCTTGCCGGACTGTACGATTTCCATCAGGTCTTCTGCACCAACAATGTCTGCACCAGCAGCTGTCGCTTCGTCAGCTTTTGGGCCACGTGCAAATACTGCGACGCGCATTGTTTTGCCTGTGCCGTTTGGTAAGCCAACAACGCCACGAACCATT
>JABGTH010000016.1 GCA_018647275.1 Paracoccaceae bacterium | reverse complement strand
CGGAGGGTAACGCCATGGTCGTTCTAAATAAGATTTATACAAAAACTGGCGATGCTGGCGAAACCGCTTTGGGTGATGGCGCACGTGTTGCGAAACACTCAATGCGCGTAACTGCTTATGGCACGTCTGATGAACTAAACTGTTTCGTAGGCGTTGCCCGCCTAACCGCAGAAGGCAATGTTGATGAAGCCCTTAGCCGAATTCAAAATGACCTATTCGATTTAGGCGCAGACATGTGCAACCCAAACATGGAAAAAGATGCTGAGGCTGAATACCCGCCACTTCGCGTTGCAGATGCACAAGTGAAACGTCTTGAGGCCGAAATCGATGCAATGACCGACGTTCTTGAGCCGTTGCGCAGCTTCATATTACCGGGTGGTTCCGAATTAGCAGCACAATTGCACGTATGCCGTACGGTTGCGCGCCGCGCTGAACGCCTATCTGTAGAGCTGGCAACCATGGAGTCTGTTAATCCGGCCGCCGTCAAATACCTAAATCGTCTTAGTGACTGGTTCTTCGTTGCGGCGCGCATCGCCAACAATGGCGGCAAGGACGACGTGCTTTGGGTTCCGGGTGCAAACCGCTAATTTAATGAAAACTCCAAAAAATACATTCGACGCGGCGTCCGATAGCGCAAACATGACGATTTTGTACTGTTGTGGCTGCCGATGCTTCGCTAAGAAATACTCAAAGTGTTGAACTTATCCAAAAGGGATGAGTCGTATTAAAGGAGAAAGACGCTCATGAAGGTGCTTGTACCTGTCAAACGCGTGATCGATTATAACGTGAAGGTTCGTGTCAAAGCGGACGGCTCCGGTGTTGATCTTGCCAACGTCAAAATGTCGATGAACCCGTTTGACGAGATTTCAGTCGAACAGGCGATCCGCCTCAAAGAAGCAGGTCAAGCGGACGAAGTGATCGCTGTGTCTGTTGGCGTAAAACAATCCCAAGAAACGCTGCGCACTGCACTCGCGATGGGTGCTGATCGCGCAATATTGGTTGTTGCAACTGATGACGTTCACCAAGACATCGAACCATTGGCCGTTGCGAAGATCCTGAAAGGGATAGTAGACGAAGAGCAGCCAGGGTTGGTCCTTTGTGGCAAGCAAGCAATCGACAACGACATGAACGCAACCGGCCAAATGCTGTCCGCATTGATGGGTTGGTCGCAGGCGACATTCGCGTCCGAAGTCGAAGTCGCTGGCGACAAAGCCAAGGTCACGCGCGAAGTCGATGGTGGCCTCCAAACTATCGAAGTCAGCATGCCAACTGTTGTAACCGTCGATCTACGTCTGAATGAGCCGCGTTATGCGTCTTTGCCAAACATTATGAAGGCTAAGAAAAAGCCAATGGATGAGAAAACGCCAGCAGATTACGGCGTAGACGTGTCTCCACGTTTGGAAGTTACCGGTACAACCGAACCAGCGACACGTGCTGCAGGTATCAAGGTTGCGTCAGTCGATGAGCTGATTGCGAAACTTAAAGAAGCGGGGACTGTATAATGGCTGTACTTCTTTTAGCTGAAGTAACTGACGGCGAATTGGCAATGGACGCAACAGCAAAGGCTGTAACTGCGGCTGGCGCGTTGGGCGACGTGACTGTTTTATGCACTGGCTCAACATGTTCCGTAGCAGCGGCTAAAGCAGCGACCATCACTGGCGTTGCTAAGGTTCTTTGTGCAGAACACGCAATCTACGGCAAGCGTTTGGCAGAGCCAGTCGCCGATTTGCTGATTTCTTTGTCCGACGATTATGAGCACATCGTTGCGCCAGCAACGACTGATGCGAAAAACATCATGCCACGTGTTGCAGCCTTGTTGGACGTAATGGTGATTTCTGATGCAACTGCAGTTATTGATGCGAACACCTTTGAGCGCCCAATCTATGCGGGCAACGCGATCCAAACAGTCAAATCTTTGGATGCAAAAAAGGTCATTACCTTCCGTGGTGCAACATTTGATGCCGCTACAGTTGATGGTTCTGCTGCAATTGAAAACATTGCTGCAACTGCTGACCCAGGCCTATCTTCATGGATTGAAGACAAGGTAGCGGCATCTGATCGCCCAGAACTAACATCTGCGGGTGTTGTTGTTTCTGGTGGTCGTGGCGTTGGATCTGAAGAAGACTTTGCTCTGATCGAGAAACTTGCTGACAAACTGGGTGCCGCTGTTGGCGCATCCCGTGCAGCAGTCGACTCAGGCTATGCACCCAATGATTGGCAAGTTGGCCAAACTGGTAAGGTTGTGGCCCCTGAATTGTATGTTGCTGTTGGTATTTCTGGCGCGATCCAGCACTTGGCTGGGATGAAGGACTCCAAAGTCATCGTCGCAATCAACAAAGACGAAGAAGCACCTATCTTCCAAGTTGCAGACTATGGGTTGGTTGACGACCTGTTCAGCGCCGTTCCAGAGTTACTAGAGAAACTGTAACTCTCGTCTCAATTACTCTGAAAGGCTCGCTTCCAAGCGGGCCTTTTTTATTTCCTCAATCCACTAAACTTTCCGACAATGCAGCCGCCGCATCTTGATGTGCTGCGGGTCTCGAGAGCTACTGTGCAATGGGTGTTTCCATTGGGCTAAAAACCATTCCTTTTGTACCAAGGGCACAAGAGGATGGGGAGGCTGTCACTTTAACCCGCTCAGCGGGCATTGAACGCAGTTCTTCAATCATCTCACGCGTTACAAACCACGGGTCTTTTTCTTGATCCGGTGGAAATGTGTCATCCGTTGCATGGCCAACGAACCAAAGCAAAACAACCTTTCCCTCAATCTTGCCCAGCAACATCCACCCCTGCAGTCTACACGGCCAAGGTTGACGCAGGTGCACCCTATGCTTTGCTCAATCGGTTCAGGAAATGGATTCGTGATGAGCTTTCAATATGTTTCGGTT
>JABGTH010000235.1 GCA_018647275.1 Paracoccaceae bacterium | reverse complement strand
TGAGCGGTACTCTGAACGTGTTGCTGGCGCTGGGAAATTGCGCGGGCCAGGAACAGAGTGAGCTGAACGCTTGGTTTGAGCCATCATGAGATAGGTGAATCACGAATTATAATTACCGATTGCGCGCCACCTAAGGTGGATAATGCAAGGTTTGGTCAGGTTGCCTGTTTACGCGCTGCTTAAATGATTAAACAACAAACTAAAAAGCTGGGACAACTTACATGGCCAACTTCGAAAAAATCCTAATCGCTAACCGTGGTGAAATCGCCATTCGCATTATGCGAGCTGCCAATGAAATGGGCAAAAAGACCGTTGCGGTTTTTGCTGAAGAAGACAAATTGGGCCTACATCGTTTCAAAGCGGATGAAGCGTATCGCATTGGCGAGGGTTTGGGCCCAGTTGCGGCATATCTGTCCATCGAGGAAATCATCCATGTGGCCAAGATGTCTGGCGCAGACGCGATTCACCCGGGCTATGGTTTGTTGTCAGAAAATCCTGAATTCGTAGATGCCTGTACTGATGCTGGTATCACTTTCATTGGCCCTAAGGCCGCAACCATGCGCCAATTGGGCGATAAGGCGTCTGCCCGTGATGTTGCTGTTGAGTCTGGTGTTCCAGTTATTCCAGCGACTGAAGTTTTGGGCGAGGACATGGCCCTTGTTAAAAAGCAGGCGGCTGAAGTAGGTTATCCTTTGATGTTGAAGGCGTCATGGGGTGGTGGTGGTCGTGGAATGCGCGCCATCATGAATGCAGAAGAATTGGAAGAAAAAGTTCTGGAAGGTCGTCGCGAAGCCGAATCTGCGTTTGGCAACGGTGAGGGCTATCTGGAACGGATGATCATGAAGGCCCGCCACGTTGAGGTGCAAATCCTTGGAGATAGCCACGGAGAGATTTACCACCTTTGGGAACGCGATTGTTCTGTACAACGCCGCAACCAAAAAGTGGTTGAGCGCGCACCGGCCCCTTATTTGTCCGAAGAACAGCGCGAAAAAATCTGCGAACTTGGCCGCAAAATTTGTAAGCATGTGAATTATGAATGTGCGGGTACTGTCGAATTCCTGATGGATATGGATGATGGTGAATTCTACTTCATCGAGGTGAATCCGCGTGTTCAAGTTGAGCACACCGTGACCGAAGAGGTTACAGGTATTGATATTGTGCGTTCACAAATCTTGATCGCTGAAGGTAAAACACTGGCTGAGGCCACTGGTTGTACGTCCCAAGCAGATGTTAAGTTGGATGGCCATGCTTTGCAGTGCCGCGTGACAACAGAAGATCCGCAAAACAACTTTATTCCTGATTATGGTCGCATCCAGATGTATCGTTCGGCCACTGGTCCGGGCATCCGTCTTGATGGTGGTACTGCCTATTCTGGCGCGGTTATCACTCGTTTTTATGACAGCTTGCTGACCAAAGTGACGGCACGCGCGGCCACGCCTGAAATGGCGATTGCACGCATGGATCGCGCGTTGCGCGAGTTCCGTATTCGCGGTGTATCTACCAACATTGCGTTTGTGGAAAACCTGTTGAAGCATCCTGTCTTCTTGAACAATGAATACCACACCAAGTTCATCGACGAGACACCAAGCCTGTTTGATTTTAAAGCACGCCGTGACCGCGCGACGAAATTGTTGACATATATTGCTGATATTACGGTGAACGGGCACCCCGAAACAGTTGGCCGTGCCAAGCCGTCGACTGAGATGAAGCTGCCGAAACCACCAGTGAAACCAACCACTGATGTTGCAGACGGCACCCGACAAATTTTGGACCAACAAGGCCCAGAGGCTGTAGCTAACTGGATGCGCGATCAGTCTCAACTGTTGATCACCGATACAACGATGCGTGACGGGCACCAGTCTTTGTTGGCGACCCGTATGCGTTCTATCGACATGATCAATGTTGCACCTGCATATGCTGCCAAAATGAACCAGTTGTTCAGTGTTGAGTGCTGGGGCGGTGCTACGTTTGATGTGGCGTATCGTTTCTTGCAAGAATGCCCGTGGCAACGTTTGCGCGACATTCGTGCGGCGATGCCTAACATCATGACGCAAATGTTGCTGCGTGCCTCTAACGGTGTTGGGTATACGAACTACCCAGACAACGTGGTGCAATCATTTGTCGCCCAAGCGGCCGACAGTGGTGTGGATGTGTTCCGCGTGTTTGACAGCCTGAACTGGGTTGAAAACATGCGCGT
>JABGTH010000017.1 GCA_018647275.1 Paracoccaceae bacterium | reverse complement strand
AATTGCGCTACGGATCGTGCCACACAGGCCCCCACCAAAAACGCCAGCAATAGGGTTGATCAATGTGCCTTGGTTTAAGCTTCCGAGCACTTTATCCGCAGCGTTACCACCAGCAGCACCAGACAAAAGTCCAATAATAAATTCCTTATATATCCCTCCAGAGGGGGGGGGCTATAATTATGGACTACTCTCAACTTCCACCCAAGCTAATTAGCAGTAGGACTTTACGCAGATTACCAAAAAGCTCTCATAGAGAATTTACACTTAAAACAAATCATTTATGGGCGTTTTACAACAAAAATGGCGCCAAGCAGGGTCAGCCGTGATCTTTCATAAGACGTGCTTTTTGACGGGACCAATCACGTTTTGCTTCGGTCGCGCGCTTGTCGTGGTTCTGCTTACCCTTGGCGACGCCAAGCTTTATTTTCGCGAACCCTTTGTGATTAAAGTACATCACGATAGGCACCAAGGTCATACCTTTGCGCTGGGTCGCGTTCCACAAATTCGATAATTCTTTTTTAGACACCAGCAACTTACGACGGCGCCGCACTTCGTGTTTGAAGGTCTTAGCCCCTTCATATGGCGCGATGTAAGAGTTCACCAACCACAGCTCATTGTTTTCAACGGCCGCATAACTTTCTGCGATATTTGTGCCACCTATGCGCATGGATTTCACTTCGGACCCTTCAAGGATCACACCACACTCGATGTCATCGTCGATTGCATAATCAAAGCGTGCGCGCCGATTCTCAGCGATTACTTTGTAATTAGGGTCTGATTTCTTATTCTGTACCATCAAAAGGGATGTAGGGCTTACCGCGCAAGGGTGCAAGAGAAGGCAAGCTATCGTTGCTTGTTCCAGCGTACAGACTGTGGAAATGTATGCACATAAACTTTGAGAGTTTATAGTTTTTCACATGACATACTCTTAAAAATTTCTTGCGATTGCCTTTTGCACCACTGCTTCGCGTTCATCCAGCGTTTCAGTCCGGTTACCTTCAATCTTAACCTTTTGATCTTCAAGCATTTCAAGCTGCCCTGTGAGCAGTCGAACAATCACGCCTGATTTTAAAATAAGGTCCTGCAATGTGTCGTCGATCGAGGTAGAGCGCACACGCTTTTGGCACATACTGTCTGATTTCTCGCGAACAAAGTTACCAACAAAATTTTCCCGGCCAGTCTTATTGCACATCTCGTCAAAATTTTTGGAGAAACTGGATATCACGTCATCAA
Source organism: Paracoccaceae bacterium (assembly GCA_018647275.1). GTDB lineage: Bacteria > Pseudomonadota > Alphaproteobacteria > Rhodobacterales > Rhodobacteraceae > Ascidiaceihabitans. Next base: position 2,223 of record JABGTH010000017.1, on the reverse strand, counting down.
GACCCAAAAGCAACTCAATGATATTTTCGTGCATCACATCCGTGTGCGCGTGCACATCATCAAGGGATGCATTTTCGATGTCGATCATCGCACCATCGCCGATCTTCAGTTTTGCACGGGCGGTTTCGATCCGTCCGGTAAGTTCAGCGATTTTGGTTTGGGCCTCAGCCACTTATGATTGGTATTTACGCACCTGCGCGTCAAAATTTGCCATTAAATTCCCCGATCTTTGAGAATCTTACAAACAATGCAGGCAATATAACGCACACTTATATTACCTAACCCTAAATCTTATTCACCCTGTTACAAAATCAATGTGGCATTGAAAGGGCCATGACTTATTCCGCCGTCAGAACTGATAACATTTCGCTATTCGGATCGGCCAAATCATCAATCACATCGAAATGGTGCTTACCCTGCGCCACAACCTGATCGCATTGCCACACATCCGCCAACAACATTGCTTGATCTATGAAAGCAGGCCGTTCATCGCTGCCTACCCAAACCGTTACTTTGGTTTGTGGGGCGGGTTGTAATATCGGGCTTTCAGCACGCGCCATACCGACATCCAGCTGGAAATCGTCGTTCATGTCTGTCCAGCACAGCGGCTCCAAATCACTGAGGGGCGAAATAGGCACCACATGCTGCAACCGGTCCATCACTGCCGCGGGCAACATTCCGGGTGCCAGCATCCGCGCCACCAGATGCCCGCCAGCAGAATGCCCCGTCAAACTGATCGGCCCCTCTGTGCGTCCTGCAATATGCTGAACCGCTCGGGCGATTTGTTGAGTGATCGTTGCTATCCCAACTTGAGGGCACAGATCATAAGACGGCATCGCAACCGCCCATCCCCGCGCCAGTGCGCCCTTGGCAAAGAACGACCAAGTGTCACGATCAAACATCCGCCAATAGCCACCGTGCACAAAAATCAGCGTTCCCTTAGCTGTCTGATCCCTTGGGAAAAAATCATAGGCCTGACGGAGTGAGGGGCCGTAAGAAACACCCTGTTCGGCCTGGTCCCCTAACGCTTCTCGAAATGCCTTTGACGCGGCATCCCAGCGTGGTGGGTACAGCTCGGCCCCGTCTATGTAGGCACCGTTCGCGTATGCGGTACTTAGATCAGTCATAGCACCCTCATCAATTCGTCTGGACAAGTGCCACATTAGTTGCTTTCCCTGTTCACGCAATCTCTGGAGAACATAAAATGCTGGAAACGACAACGAACTTGAAAACAATGCTAACCGATCCTACCCTGCTTGAGACCCGCGCTTATGTGGGTGGTGAATGGATTGGCGGAGACAAAGGTACGTTTGACGTGACCAATCCAGCCCGTGGCGATGTCGTTGCCAAAGTTGCAGACCTAAGCCGTGAACAAGTTGGCGTTGCCATTGCCAAAGCAGAAGTCGCGCAAAAGGAATGGGCCAAATGGTCCGCCAAGGAACGCAGCACAGTTATGCGCACGTGGTTCAATCTGATGATGGAAAATCAAGATGACCTTGGCATTATCCTGACCGCTGAAATGGGCAAACCATTGGCCGAAGCCAAAGGCGAAATCGCATACGGCGCATCCTTTATTGAGTTCTTTGCCGAAGAGGCAAAACGCATTTACGGCGAAACCATCCCGGGTCACCAGCGCGACAAACGCATTACAGTTTTGAAGCAACCCATCGGCGTTGCTGCATCCATCACACCGTGGAATTTCCCGAATGCAATGATCACGCGGAAGGCCGCCCCAGCCCTTGCTGCTGGTTGTGCATTCATCGCACGCCCTGCCGAGTTAACGCCATTGTCTGCCACCGCAATTGCGGTGCTTGCAGAGCGCGCGGGCTTCCCCGCCGGTGTGTTCCAAGTGCTCACCACATCTGACGCACCAAGCACCGGAAAAGAGTTCTGCGAAAACCCGATTGTGCGCAAATTGACCTTTACAGGGTCTACCGCCGTTGGCCGCATCCTTTTGGCCCAAGCAGCTGATCAGGTTATGAAATGCTCGATGGAATTGGGTGGCAATGCCCCATTCATCGTATTTGATGACGCGGACCTAGACGCGGCAGTTGACGGCGCGATGATGTCCAAATTCCGCAACGCCGGTCAGACCTGCGTCTGCGCAAACCGCATCTATGTTCAGTCAGGCGTTTACGACGCCTTCGCTGCGAAACTAAAGGTCGCGGTTGAAGCCTTGAACGTTGGAGATGGTTTCAATGACGGCACTACAACCGGCCCTTT
>JABGTH010000145.1 GCA_018647275.1 Paracoccaceae bacterium | reverse complement strand
ATCTTCAAATTGCAATCGAACGGGCAGGGTAATAACCTTCGTTCGAAAGGCCGAAGGCAAGCGTACAGCATCCTTTTCAGTTGTAACCAATTGCGCGCCTTTTGAGCGGGCGTCAGCTTCAAATCGTGCAAGCAGATTGGCGGATAGCTTCTGATGATCATCCAATGGTTCAGTGTGCACCACCTCTGCCCCCAGCTTGCGTAATGTCGCAAAGAACTTTTCTGGATACCCAATTCCGGCGAAGGCAAACGCCCGTGTATCGGTCCAATCCATGCCTGTCATCAGCGGTTCTAAGGCTGCTGTCAGGTGAAGTGTTTGGAGATGTGGCTGAGAGTTTGCAAAGGTTTCCTGCTTTGATGGCGTCCCAATTGACAACAATAAATCTGCACGCGCCAATCCTACGGTGATTGGTTCACGCAATGGGCCTGCTGGCAAACATTGCCCATTCCCAAAGCCATGTTTGGCATCAACGACGATGATGGATAGGTCCTTATGAAGTGCAGGGTTTTGGTGGCCGTCGTCCAGTACAACAACTGTTGCACCTGCGTCTTGCGCGGCTTTGCCACCCAATGCGCGATCCTTTGAAATCCAAACTTCTGCAAAAGCAGCAAGTAGTAAAGGCTCGTCACCTACCTGATCCGATGTGTGAATCGCTGGGTCCACACGAACTGGACCTTCCAACGTGCCGCCATAGCCGCGGCTGACGATATGTGGGGTGTGAAACAGATCACGTAAACGCTCGGTGACTGCGATAACTGTCGGAGTTTTGCCAGTTCCACCAGCGTTGATGTTACCGATGCAAACAACGGGTATGTTTAGTTTTAGGTGTAATCCTTTTGCTAGCCGCCATGCCGTCGCTGCGGCGTAAAGATGGCCCAAGGGTGCAAGCACTTTGGCTTGCCAGCTAGAAGGTTGGTCCCAGAACTTTGGTGCGTGCATCAATTGTTTCCTCCTTCAGCGGCATCTAAAGCAGTTGCGACCAATTCGGTAATCCGGTCAGTTACATCCGCACCTTGTGAGACGACATCCCAACCCGACATCGCCATAGATGCAGCATGATCGGGTGAAATTAATTGCGCCACTGCTACTCCAAGGGCTCTGGTGTCATTGACAATACGTGCAGCGCCTGCCGCTGCTAACCTTGTATAGCTTGGCATATAATTGCGCACATTTGGTCCATAAAGGATCGCGGTTCCCAAACCCGCTGCCTGCAATGGATCAAGACCATGCTGGCCAGATGCCAATGAACTGCCAAGGAAGGATAGCGGGGCAATGCGATACCAAAGCCCCAATTCATTCTGGGCGCTGGCCAACAAGACTTGGCAATTGTCATCGGGCATTTCGCCGTTTTCCCAAACTGAACTGCGCAAACCATCGTCCTTCATTTGCGCTTCACAGGCAGATGCTTGTTCTTCACCGGCTGGATTCAAAACCAACAGCAGACGATGCGAAAGGCGAAGGGCGTGGCGGTGCGCGGCAAGTACAGTGTGGACTTCGTTTGGTTGAACAGCTGCAGCAAACCAAATTGGTCGTCCGCCTATGATAGCTGAGAATTCATCGAAGTCGCTTTGGGTGTAAGGGAGCGACAAACTGCCTGCCAAAAGAGGACCACTCAGTTCTAAGGTTACACTGCTCCGCATCAACTTTGTGAGCCGCGCTTTCGCAGGTTCTGAGCGTACTAGAACGTTGTCGAAGGAGGTCATAACATCACGTGCGACTTCGGGTAACCAGCGATCACGACGGTTTTCGAAACCGACTTGATCGGCGTCAGCCATAATGAGACGCACTCCATTTGCGCTTGCCGCCAATATCAAGTTTGGCTGCAATGCCCCCCAAAGCCACAAACCAACAGTTGGCTGCCAATGCCCAAGGAAAGTTGCGATGTCGTTAGGATGTTCGCTAGGTGCCGCGTCGATAATTATCCAAGAGCAAGGTGAAGTAAGTTTATCGGGGGTCGTGATCAAAATGCTCAAACCGTCACGCTGCGCGCAAAGCCATTTCGCAAGATCAAGTATTGCCAACCCGTTTCCGGTTTCTGGTGCATTTAGCCACAGCACCTCACCTGATGGGCGATCCTTTGAGGGAGAGTATTTCGTAGGATGGCTGCGCCGTACGAGCGCACGGTAGGCTGACAATTCTAGGGATTTTGGCATGACTGATTTTCATCCCCCATACTTGGGCTTCAAAGCCATCAGGGCCTGGTTATGGATATCTACGCCACCTGCAACAACGCCATTCAATAGCGATGTGGGGTGGTTAAAGATTAATGGCTGCCCTGTCTGGTCAGTGATTTTGCCCCCAGCTTCGCTGACAATAAGTGCGCCTGCGGCAATATCCCATTCCCAACTAGGTCGAAAAGTGAACATGGCATCGTACTTACCTTCAGCAACAAGTGCCAAGCGGTAGGCAAGCGATGGACGATGGTTACGTTCAAAGTCTGGGACACCGTTTGGCCAGAACCGCGGTTCAACATTTAACTTGGTAGACAAGATTGATGCGCCCGTGAGTTTTGACTGATTTGAGACCTTTAGGGGCTTCCCATTGAGCCATGCTCCTTGGCCAAAAGCAGCGGTGTACATCTTGCTAAGCATGGGCAGATAAACGACAGCAGCGGTTATCAAACCACGATTGGCAATGGCAAAGGAATGTGCCCATGTGCTGGCACCCTCTGCATAGCTGCGCGTTCCGTCGATCGGATCAAGGATGAATACCTT
>JABGTH010000018.1 GCA_018647275.1 Paracoccaceae bacterium | reverse complement strand
TGACCTATCTGCGCGCCCCTTTTTGATTTGGAACCTTGACTTGCCGACCCAAAAGATTGGCAACTTCGATACGGAATTGGTCCGCGAGTTTTTCACCGCATTCGCAACCCACGGCGGTATCACCTTGCACGTCGACAAATTGCACGGCTTTAACAGCCACCACATTGCAGAGGCTGCCTTCAAATCAGTTGCACGTGCACTACGCGATGCGGTTGAAGTCGACCCGCGCAAATCAGGTGACATCCCTTCGACCAAAGGGGCACTGTAACCCATATGCTAACAGCAATTGTCGATTACGAGAGCGGCAACCTGCACTCGGCCCACAAGGCATTCGAACGCATGGCCCGCGAAGTGGATGCCGGCGAAGTCATCGTCACCTCAGATGCGGACATTGTTGCGCGCGCTGATCGTATCGTGCTGCCAGGCGATGGTGCATTTCCAGCGTGCTATGAGGCCCTAACAGGCACGGGTGGTCTTTTTGACGCTATGCGTGAAGCGGTCGTGGAAAAAGGCCGTCCGTTTTTAGGAATTTGTGTTGGCATGCAATTGATGGCCACCATGGGTCGCGAACATAGCGACACCCCCGGTCTTGATTGGATCAAAGGCGAAGTAATTGAGATTAAAACAGAAAAAAAATCTCTCAAGGTGCCACATATGGGGTGGAATGATCTGATTATCGATCATCCGCATCCCGTTCTAAACGGTATAGAGTCAGGCGATCACACGTATTTTGTGCATTCCTACCACTTTGAAGTTGCCAACTCTGCCGAACGTTTGGCGCATGTTGATTACGGTCATGACGTGACAGCAGTGATTGGTCGGGATACGATGCTGGGCATGCAATTTCACCCTGAAAAAAGCCAAGGCACTGGCCTGCGTATGCTTTCCAACTTCTTACAGTGGAAACCATAAAGCCACAGTGTTTCCCATTGGGCTAGGCTCTAGCCCAATGGGTCTTTTAATTAGTTAACGCGCTTCCACGTACCACCGTCACGGCAAATACCCAAAACGCAGCCTTTGATATTCAGGTTATTACCTTTTAAAGTCATCTTGGACCTATAAGTCTTGTCGCGGTCAGGTGAGTACACCTTGCCGCCGCTATATGCCCCACCACCATCGGATTTCATGTTCCAGATAATTTTACGACCTTGATTTTCAGATTTGAACGCAGCGCCTGAGCTGTCAAAGCTTTTGACAAGCGTTCCGCAAATTGCGGCACCACAGTTTTTGACGTCGATATGGCCATAATTACCATTATCATCTTTTACCGTCTGCCACATACCATGTACCGGATCTGCTTGTGCAGCCCCTACTCCTAGGGCAACAGTTGCAACTGCGGCCATCAAAATTCTCTTCATCTTTTATTCCTCCCCTATTTTGTATTTACTCTGCTTTATCAACCTTACTCGTGGCAAGGTTGACCTTGGGTCGCGTTGCAAATCTGGGCTAGCCGTGCATAACGGCCCAAACAGTTAAGCAAGAGGCCTAAACAGATGATCCTATACCCCGCAATTGATCTAAAAGACGGCCAGGCCGTTCGTCTTGTTCACGGCGATATGGAACAATCCACTGTATTTAATGACGATCCCCTCGCCCAAGCGATGGAATTTGTGAACGCAGGATGTGAGTGGTTGCACTTGGTTGATCTAAATGGCGCGTTCGCGGGCGAACCTGTGAACGCTGCACCTGTCGAAGCCATCCTAAAGACATGCAAAGTGCCAACCCAACTGGGTGGCGGTATTCGTGACATGGCCACGATTGAGGCATGGCTGGATAAAGGCCTATCCCGCGTGATCCTAGGGACTGTTGCCGTTGAAAATCCTGAACTTGTCCGCGAAGCGGCAAGCGCATTCCCGAACCAAGTCGCTGTTGGTATTGATGCCCGCAATGGTCGTGTGGCAACCAAAGGCTGGGCCACAGAAACTGATGTGATGGTCACAGACCTTGCCAAATCGTTCGAGGACGCAGGTGTTGCCGCAATTATCTACACCGACATCATGCGCGACGGCGCGATGGGCGGGCCAAACGTTGAAGCAACCGAAGCACTCGCCCGCGCCGTTTCCATCCCCGTGATTGCCTCTGGCGGCGTTTCATCTTTGGATGACCTCAAAGCCTTAAAGGCCACAAACATCATCTCCGGTGCGATTTCAGGTCGTGCACTTTACGATGGGGAGATTGAACTAAGCGAAGCACTGCTAACTTTGAAAGCCTAGAAAAAACACTTGGTATAAAAGCAATCCTGTCTCCATGCGGGATTGCTATCTATCTTTCTCGTTTCACAAAGAGACGTTATAGAAAACAAGTGCTATTTGGGGCTGGTCCATTTTTCCTCATCTCGCTTTTATCAATGGTTTTCTTTTCAATTTTGACAGAAAATATATGCAGAAGAAGCATGATAAAAGGATATGTTTATCGTGACATCACATTCATTCTGAATTTTGCCAACTATTTGAGAGGGTCTTTGCTCCCAGTATGGTTTAACTACCCAATCTTCGGCCCGCTAATACTTGTTTCAGTTGCAATCGCAGAGTTTTAGCACCGGCATCGCAGATCCGGATCCCTTGCCCCTCTGTCAATCCCCCGCTAAACCGCACTTATGTTAAAAACCCGTATCATCCCCTGCCTCGACGTTGCTGATGGCCGCGTAGTCAAAGGCGTCAATTTCGTGGGCCTACGCGATGCAGGCGATCCCGTCGAATCCGCCCGCGCCTATGACGCAGCTGGCGCGGACGAGTTGTGTTTCCTCGACATCAAAGCCACCCACGAAAACCGTGGCACAATGTTTGACGTGGTCCGGCGAACAGCAGAGATATGTTATATCCCACTCACCGTTGGCGGTGGTGTCCGCACCAGCGTAGATGTCCGCAATCTTTTATTGGCTGGGGCCGATAAGGTCAGCTTCAATTCGGCAGCCGTTGCAGATCCTAACGTCCTCGCAGATGCAGCGGATCAATTCGGCAGCCAGTGTATCGTATGCGCGATTGACGCCAAACCTGTTGAACCCGGCCGCTGGGAAATCTTCACCCACGGTGGGCGCAAACCTACGGGCATTGACGCCGTCGAATTTGCCCTGCTTGCTGCCGCAAAAGGCGCGGGTGAAATCCTTCTCACCTCAATGGATCGTGATGGAACAAAACAGGG
>JABGTH010000363.1 GCA_018647275.1 Paracoccaceae bacterium | reverse complement strand
CCAAAAGGCATAGCGATAGGTAGACCGCGCCAGCGCATAGCCCCCTAACGTTCCCAGCGTCAGCGATATGGTAACCACAAAGAAACACACGATGACGGAATTCCAGGCTGCGAGCCAGAATTTTTCTTGAACCCAGGCCCCGTAATATCCATCACCAGTAACGCGTGCGCCGGTTTCGCTGACCGTCAGCTTGCCGGTCAGCGCGTTGGCCCAATTGGCCTTAGAAAAGAAATCGCCCTCTACCTTAAATGATCCCCAAAGCGTCCAGAGGAACGGAAAGGCGGCAAGGATCATCCAGATTGCCAGTACGCCGATGACCAGAAAAGTGATTGCGACGGGTTGGCGTTGTGCTTTGCTAGACATGTTTCACCTATTTCCGATCGAATTCGCGCCAAGTGCGTACCAAAACCGGCGACAAAAGGATCGCGACACCAATAATTGTAAGAACAGAGGTCGCGGCCGCCGAAGACAGCTGGCGCGTCTCGCCACCAAGATCGTTGAAGATTGCCCAACTAAGCGATGTTGCATGGGCTTCGGCGGAGAAACTGACGATGGGTTCAAAGACCCGGAAATTATCCATCAGCTGCATAAGGGCAATAAACGTGGTCAATGGCAGCAAGTGCGGGATAATGACGTGGCGGATTTGCAGCCAACGATTGGCACCGTCCACGCGTGCAGCTTCTAACGTGTCCTGATTTACTGACTGAAGCCCTGCATAATAAACAATAAATGCAAAGGGCGTGGAATGCCACACACCATAGACCATCAACATGATCCACATCAGCGGCGTTGACGCTTTGACCGACAGATCAGGATCGCCTGCAAGGTATTGCAGCGCCGCTCCGACAACGCCGCGCGCATCCACCATCCAGAAAAGGATCAGTGCGCCCACCAGCGGAGTTATTATCATCGGCAACAGAGAGAAAAAGATCAGTGGGCCGCGGATTGCCTTGACCGCACTATTGACGGCGACAGCAACCACAAACCCAAGAACGATAACAAGCGGTGTTACGACGAATGTGAAAACGAGCGTGAATGAAATAGCCTTGTAAAAAGGAAGATTAAGCATCTGCGCCCCGAAATCACGCCAAGAATTAGATCTTGTCCAATTCTCGCCAAACTCGTCAATCGCTAGGTGGTTGCGGTCTGTATACGTTTTAAATCCGGCAAACTGCCCCAAAGGGTGTTCTGCGCGCAATGCAGCAGTTGCGTTTTGATCAACGGTTGTGGATTCCTTGCACCCAAACAGATCACAGGTTTCAACGGTTTTGATCACCTGTTCGTGGTCGACGTGAACCGATTGCACAAGAACCGAAACGATCGGGAAAAAGATAAACAACAACATTGCCAAAGCTGACGGAAGAACAAACCAGAAAAAGGATTTATGTTTCATAATCTTGGTATCTCCGGGCGCCGGTCAAGGTTGTGGGATGATCCGGGGCAAAAAGTTCCGCCCCGGATCAATGGGCTCCTTAGTTTAGGAAGCCCTTTTCTTTAGCAGCGGCAGTATAGGCAGCTTCTGCGTCTGCCAGCGCCTGTTCAGCGCTTTCTTTACCCAACAGGAAGTCTGCGAGGTTGCCACCCAAAGCGGTGTGCAGCAATCCGTGGTATGGCAGCATTGGATACGAGGTTGTGCCCGCTGCGATTGCTGCAAACACACCGTCATTGACCGGTGCCGGGGTGTAGCCGTCAATCATCCAGACGGCCTGACCCATGGTTTCCTCAGTCAAGATTGCCGGGCTGGTCCCATTCTTCATTGCTAGGAAAGTCGCGACCGCATCTTCATCCGACACGTTCCTTGCAACAGTCCAACCATCCCACCACAGGGTCGAAGCCGGGGTTGAACCACCGCCCACAGTCAGCGGACCGCCGACGGTGATGTTTGAATAGACCTGCTCTTCTGCACCTTCGTCATCCATCAGGTTACCCATGCGGGATCCCCACATGTTCATGATCATGACGTTGCCTGCTTCCATTTCAGCGCCGGTGGCGTTGCTGTCATGTGTTAAGAAGTCTGGGTTCATGTACTCAGTCAACGCTTTCATCATGTTCAGAGTTGCAACACCTTGAGCATTGTTAATTGAAACTTCGGCTGTACCGGGCTTATAGAATTCGCCGCCATGACCGATGTACATGTTGGTGAATTCCTGGGCCAGGTTCCAACCCGCCGCATAGGCGCCGCCCACGGGGTATTTGCTGATGCCTGCTGCGCGGATTTTCTTAGCAGCTTCCAGAACTTCTTCGTAAGTGGTTGGCACATCAACGCCAATCTCAGCCAGCACATCTTTGCGATAAGCAAGCGTCTGCGCGTTCGCCATAAAGGCCACGGCCATAACATTGCCGTCGATCGTAATCAGCTGGTTTTTGGGAATGTCCTGACCATGTGCTGCAACAAGATCATTCAATGGACGGACGACATCTGCGTTCATGAGCGCCACTACTGACGAGTTTGCAATGATCGCTGACGTATATTCCGCGGGGTTTCCGCTCATGCCGTCGACATTGATTTTTTGGTGGTCTGCCGTCAGGTTAATCTTCACGTCGCCGCCCGTACAGGCTGCCGCACCGTTGGCAACTGTGTGAATGGCTGGAAATTCGTTTCCGACAATGCTGACATTGCCAGAAATTTCACAGCCCGCATACGCGGTGCCTGCAGTGATTGCAAAGGCGCTCGCAAGTGTTACTTTTTTTAGAAACATATCGTCTCTCTCCCTTTTGATTGGATG
>JABGTH010000163.1 GCA_018647275.1 Paracoccaceae bacterium | reverse complement strand
ACTCGCTTTTGGCGCAAACTGTGGCACCGGTTCTTCGGATCTGTTGCGGACTGTTCTGGGTTTTGCGTCCCAAGGCAGCAACGTTCCAATCGTCGCCAAGGGCAATGCCGGTATCCCGAAATATGTTGAGGGCCACATTCACTACGACGGCACACCAGAACTGATGGCCGATTATGCTGTGATGGCGCGCGCCTGTGGTGCCAAAATCATCGGCGGGTGCTGTGGCACGATGCCAAACCACCTGCGCGCAATGCGCGAAGCTTTGGACACACGCACAATGGCTCAAGCACCCAGCCTTGATGAAATCATCGCAAAACTAGGGGCTTTTTCGTCTGTAACAGACGGAACTGGTGACAACGAACCAGGCCCACGTAGAACACGCCGCAGCCGTCAAAAACTAACTAAGATCGCTTGAAAACAACCGTTGTTCGCCCCCTCAGGTGGGCGGACTGCGACATCGAAGTGGCAATATTCGTAAATCTGCGCCATCTTCATGAAAATAATGACAGAAAACGGCCCAACACTGGACCAGTTTATTGTTTAAATTTCCAGTTATTCCTGTCAAAAATACTCTTAAATGCAAGCGTGAGGTCGCGCACAGCATCGCCAATGTCGCAAAATGAAAAGTTACGCTGCGACATTCTGACAAAACTCAACCAACGATGGGCCCGCCCCTACCTTTTGCAAAGGACACTTAAATGTCAGACGACGCAGATATCATCCTAGCTGAACTGGACGACGAAGAACTGGTTCAACAGATGTTTGACGACCTTTACGACGGCCTCAAAGAAGAGATCGAAGAAGGTGTGAACATCCTGCTTTCGAGAGATTGGGCACCTTATGACGTTCTGACCAAAGCACTTGTCGGCGGCATGACAATTGTCGGCGCTGATTTCCGCGATGGTATCTTGTTCGTACCAGAGGTTCTGTTGGCCGCAAATGCAATGAAGGGTGGCATGTTCATCCTAAAGCCATTGTTGGCTGAAACAGGCGCGCCGCGCGTCGGTAAGATGGTCATCGGCACCGTCAAAGGCGACATCCACGATATTGGAAAAAACCTTGTTGGTATGATGATGGAAGGCGCCGGCTTTGAAGTTGTCGACCTTGGCATCAACAACGCAGTCGAGGCCTACCTTGATGCGATGGAAGAGGAAGGCCCTGATATTCTTGGTATGTCTGCCCTGCTCACAACCACAATGCCGTATATGAAAGTCGTGATCGACACGATGATCGAACAAGGTATTCGCGATGATTACGTTGTCCTCGTTGGCGGCGCACCGCTAAACGAAGAGTTCGGCAAAGCCATTGGCGCAGATGCCTATTGCCGTGACGCAGCCGTAGCTGTTGAAACCGCGAAAGAATTTATGGACCGCAAGCACAACCAAATGTCCGCTTAGGCACTAGACTAACTTCAAGATTTGGGCCTGTTGCGATGTAGATCGCGGCAGGCCTTTTGCATAAGGTGATACGATGACGAAAATCAGTGATGCACAACTGACGGAAAATGGACTAACGGAAATGGCCGCTGGCCGTATCCTTTTGATTGCTTGCGGTGCATTGGCGCGCGAAATCTTAAACCTAAAAAAGGCCAATGGTTGGGATCATATGGATCTGACCTGTTTACCTGCCAAGCTGCACCTTTACCCCGAAAAGATCACTGAGGCTGTGACCGAAGCGGTGGCCATAAACCGCGCATCATACGACGAAATTTTTGTGGTTTACGCTGATTGCGGGACCGGTGGATTGCTCCAAACCGCCTGTGATGACATGGGCGTACAGATGGTGGCAGGTCCACACTGTTACAGTTTTTTTGAGGGAAATAAAAGGTTTGCAGACATAAGTGAAAGTGAATTCACTGCCTTTTACCTCACTGACTTTTTGGTCCGCCAATTTGAAGCCTTCATCATTAAGCCAATGGGCTTACACCACCACCCCGAGCTGCGCGATTTGTATTTTGGGAACTATGAAAAACTGGTCTATCAGGCCCAAACAGACGATCCCGCCCTAACGGAAAAGGCGAAAGCCGCCGCTGAAATCCTTGGGCTCGCGTTTGAACGCCGATTCACAGGATACGGTGATCTAGAGGTAACGCTAAAGGCGCTTTAACTGGCCGAAGCAACCAGACGAATACGCTCAATCATCGCACGCACACCGTTAGAACGCTGCGCTGACAAATGATCGTTAAGCCCAAGACGTGCCATTTCACCGTGCGCATCCACGGCTAAAACTTCTTCCAAGGTCAAACCGTTGTATAGCTTGCGCAACACCGCAACCAAGCCACGCACGATCATCGCATCGCTTTCGCCGT
>JABGTH010000019.1 GCA_018647275.1 Paracoccaceae bacterium | reverse complement strand
TGCAGGTTCTTGCCCCCTTACGTGAGCAGCTGATTGAAGCTGGATATGAAGTTGTTCTGGACTGTGACCAAAACACGCGTGGTGGTTTTGATTTCCGGTTCGGCACAGAGGTGCTGCCAGCGCTGGATATGTATGTGAATATTCGGGCCTTTCGATTTTTGACTGCTGCCAAACCAAACGGTGCATCCCCCTCGGAGGTGGTGAGCCTGCTTGTCAGCACATCGGCGACGGCGGCATTTGTTCAGATTATTCAAGCGGGGTCAGCGAGTGATCAAAAGGTTGCCGTTACGGTGAGTGGTACTGTTCCCACATCAACTCCTAGTCCGTCGCCGACAGGCGTCGATTTGAAAAGCAACCTTTTGCTCACAGGGTCGGTTGTGCTGAATGATCTGACCTTTGCATCTGGAACTTCAGATTTGGGGCAAGGACCTTTCCCAGTTCTAGATGAGTTGGCAGCTTTCTATAAAGGCCGTGATGATATTCGGATTGTTTTGGTGGGGCACACGGACAGCGATGGGGCTTTGGACTTCAATATTGAATTGTCCAAAAGTCGCGCGGCGTCTGTTCGCAAACGATTACTTGATGAATACGGGTTGGATGCTGCCCGCATTTCGGCCGAGGGCAACGGCTTTTTAGGGCCAATTCGCTCAAATCTTGATGCCGAGGGTCGCAAAGCGAACCGTCGGGTCGAGGCAATAATCTTGCCGCTTCAATAGCCCATTGGTGGACACAAAATTTACCTATCTTTTAAAACGAAAAAGGCCTCGATACATAAAGTATCGAGGTTAGTTGTTTTCCGAGGGGCGTTGGAAAAGTTTACCAGTCGGCAGGGCCTTTGTCGGCAAAGGCGTGCGCTAGGAAGTCGATGAATACGCGTACTTTGGGCTGAATAAAACGTCCCGGTGGGTACACAGCGTAGATACGTTGGGTGTCTCCTGGATGATCAGGAATGGCGTCCTCAATCAGTACTTGGCGCATCGCATCATCGTAAAGAAAGCTGGGGAGATATGCGATATCAAGACTTGAGATTGCGGCGTTCAATAAAGATTGACCATCGTTGATAGACAGCCAACCAGAGGTGTGAACTTGACGCTTTTCAACGGATGGTGCGGCTAGTTTCCATATGTTGCCACTGCTTTGGTTCGAATTGTGCAGTAGCTTGTGATCCTCAAAACCGTCGATTTTTTTTGAACGGCAATATTTTTCGAAATAGCCGGGGGATGCGATTATTCGTTGGGTTGTTTCGGTCAATTTGCGAGCACGCAAGCTGCTATCTTCCAACTCACCAATACGAACGGCCATATCAAAGCCTTCCGAAATCAACTCAACATAACGATTGTTCAGAACCATGTTCACCGTCATGTCAGGAAAGTCTCCAAGGAGCTCGGACAATGCAGAAGGCAGTGGTTAACGCCAAAATCAGTCGCAACAGAGATACGCAAAAGCCCAGAAAGGGCGGATTGCATCGATGCTACCAAAGCATCAGCTTCACCTGCATCATTCAAAACATGGTGTGCAGGATTGTAATAGGCAAGGTCAATTTCAGTTGGTGAAACACGTCGTGTTGTACGGTTCAAAAGTCGTGCCTCAAGGCTTGAGACGTTTTTGGATGCAGCGGACTGGGAGATGCCCATTTTTCCTGGCAGCGTCGGCAAACCCACCTTGGTCTATGACCGTGGCGAAAGCTTCTGTCTGATGGTTCATGGGATGATCCTTTCAATAATTGTTCTATTGCTCGTTTGTTGAGAACATCTATCGACCCCAATCTTGGCAAGAATAGGGTACTGGTGGGATAATAAAAGGGTGATTTAGGGAATCGTTCATGGCATTGAAACAGCGGAACAGTCTGTTTTTGATTTGGGGGATCGATGGCTCTCATTGCTAAAAAGGCGATGTGAGCCATGTCTTTATGGGGTTTGCGTATTAAAGTGTTGCGGCCAATCGCGTGCCCTGATCAATCGCACGTTTGGCATCCAACTCTGCGGCGACATCAGCACCGCCAATGACATGGCAGCTTTTACCTTGTGCGATCAATGCGTCTGCAAGGCTGCGTTCAGGGGTTTGACCCGCACACATGACGATTGTATCGACCTCGATCAATGTTGGATTTTCACGCGCCTCACCAAAAGATACATGCAGACCGTCAACATCTATACGTTCGTAATTGACACCACCTACGAAATTCACGTTCTTCATCTTAAGCGCAGAACGATGGATCCAACCTGTGGTTTTGCCTAAACGTTTGCCGTGTTTTTCGGCCTTGCGCTGTATCAACGTTATTTCACGTGCAGACGGTTCGGGCTTTGGCCCTTCAGGGGCCAAGCCACCGCGATGCTCTGCAGGATCAGAGACACCCCATTCTTTCATCCATGTTGGCAGGTGCTCTGTCGGGCTTTCGCCCTCATGTGCCAAGAATTCGCAGATGTCGAAACCAATGCCTCCAGCACCGACCACAGCGACGCGTTTGCCGACTGCCACCTTATGGCGCAATACATCGATGTAGTTGACCACGTTGCTGCCATTTTGGCCTGGAATGTTGGTGTCGCGTGGAAGAACGCCAGTAGCGATAATCGCCTCATCAAAACCATCTAGGTCTTTTGCAGTGACGGTTTTGCCTAATTTGGTTTCGATCTTTAGCTCGGCGATCATCGTGCGGTACCAATCGACCAGTCCCCAAAACTCCTCTTTGCCGGGGACTTGTTTGGCCATATTCAATTGGCCGCCAATTTCGTCTGATTTGTCGAAGATCGTAACCGTGTGGCCGCGCTCGCTTGCGGCAATTGCAGTCGAGAGGCCAGCGGGACCAGCTCCCACAATAGCGATTGTCTTCTTTGCCGCCGCATCAGGTAACGTCAATTCAGTTTCATAGCAGGCACGCGGGTTTACCAAACAGGATGATATTTTGCCGCCAAATGTGTGATCCAAACAGGCCTGATTGCATGCAATGCAGGGCGCAATTTGGCCTGCTTTACCGTTCATCGCTTTGGACACGAAATGTGCATCGGCCAGCATTGGGCGCGCCATAGAAACCATATCGGCGCAGCCTGTTGCCAATACGTCCTCACCGACTTGAGGCGTATTAATGCGGTTAGAAGTTATGATTGGTATGTTCACCTGACCCATCAGTTTTTTGGTGATCCAAGAAAACGCCGCGCGTGGGACTGAGGTCGCAATCGTGGGAATGCGGGCTTCGTGCCAGCCAATGCCGGTGTTGATGATGGTTGCACCGGCCTCTTCAACGGCCTTGGCCAACTGGATGACTTCGTCAAAGGTTGATCCATTTGGGATCAGGTCGATCATCGAAAGACGATAGATAATAATGAAATCTGAACCTACGGCTTCACGCGTACGTTTGACGACTTCAACGGGCAAGCGCATTCTATTCTCATAGGATCCGCCCCAGTGGTCTGTGCGCTTGTTTGTATGTGTGACAAGGAACTGATTTAGGAAATACCCTTCAGACCCCATGATCTCAACGCCGTCATATCCAGCTTTCTGTGCGCGCTGTGCCGTCGAGACGATGTCGTCAATTTGCTTTTGAATGCCATCCTCATCCAACTCCGCTGGAGGGAAGGGAGAGATTGGGGATTTGACAGGGGAGGGCGCAACACACATTGGACCGTAAGCATAACGACCAGCGTGTAGGATTTGCATCGCAATTTTTCCGCCAGCATCGTGAACACGTTTAGTCACGACAGAATGGTTTTTGACATCTTCATCCGTGGTCATCATCGCGGCACCGGGCAAGACGGAACCTTCAAGATTTGGGCCGATCCCGCCTGTGACCATCAAACCAACTTCACCGCGTGCGCGCTCTGCGTAAAACTCAGCGACGCGGTTCCAATCCTTGGTTTCTTCAAGTCCAGTGTGCATGGACCCCATCAAAACGCGGTTTTTCAATGTGGTGAACCCAAGGTCCAGTGGTGCAAGTAAATTTGGATAATCAGACATGTTGATCCCCGTTGATCTGGTGTTTGACTGTAGATCACCCAAAGGCTGGGGGTATGTCACGCACTACGCGGCGTCATCGTGTTTGTGAAATAGCGCAACGCAGGGTAAGTCGTTGCAAAAGGAGATCACAATGACGCCTCAAGAGATTGAAAAGCTGCCCTACCGCCAGAACGTAGGTCTTATGGTGCTGAACGAAGCCGGTGATGTGTTCGTTGGACAGCGTAAGGACAACAATGTTGCTGCATGGCAAATGCCCCAAGGTGGCATTGATGAGGGTGAAGATGCCCAAGTTGCTGCATTGCGTGAACTTGAGGAAGAAACAGGGATCACACTTGGTTTAGTTACTGTTGTCGCCGTGAGTGATGGCTGGATTTCCTACGACCTGCCACACAACCTTGTGCCGAAACTATGGAAAGGTCGCTACCGTGGCCAAGAGCAAAAGTGGTTTTTGTTGCGCTTCCATGGTTCTGATAGTCAGGTGAACATCCAGACAGAGCATCCTGAGTTTTCTAAGTGGCGCTGGCTCAAAACTGATGAACTTGTGGATAATATCGTACCGTTCAAACGGGATGTTTATGTGAAGGTCATCGAAGAGTTCAAACAGCATTTATAATGCATGCGTGATCGCCTTTGCCGCTCGTTAGATTTTATTAAGGCTGAATGATTGGAATATGTGGGGCAATGCTGGTGTCCCACCCGTTACTTAAGCGTGGGTCATCGGCAACTTCCACTTGGCGACTGATCGCGGTGAAGCCACTTCTGATGTAGAAATTCAGCGCTGCGGGGCTGTCGATTGTACAGGTGTGTACATGAAACCTTGTGATGCCATGGTTCCAGGCAACATGAATCGCGTGGTTCATCAGATAACGACCTGCACCTGAGCCGATCAGCTCTTTGGTTAGGCCAAAAAATACCAGTTCACACTCACCTGCCGTACGGAAATCCAGTTCAAGCAGCGCGTGCTTTACGCCGTTTTTCATCAGTGTGAAAAAAACGACTTTGGGGTCATCGATGATCTTAGATAATTCTATTTCGTTCATATCGAGGCGCGAGAACCAAAGCCAGTCCTCCCCAACGCGACGGTAAAGATCGCAATATTCATCAACTGTGATGTTTTCGATCGGGTGAAGTTCAATCCCATCAGGGGTTGGCACAGGGCGGGTATCCGCCCGTGTGCGCATTTCTAGATGGGTGACAACCATTGCCAACTTGCCTGTTGGCACTTCATGAAACCCATTCGTAAGCATCAGTCGACCAAACCTTCGGCTTTGAACAGCGCCAAGATGTCTTGCTCAGGGCGTGGGCCGATATGGCTGATAACTTCGGCTGCACAGATGTTGCCCATGCGTCCACAAGTCTCCAAATCACGGTCTGTTGCCATGCCGTAAATAAAGCCAGCAGCGAATTGATCGCCTGCGCCAGTGGCATCAACAGGAACAACTGTTTTTACAGGTACATCTACGCGCTCATC
>JABGTH010000020.1 GCA_018647275.1 Paracoccaceae bacterium | reverse complement strand
AGCAAGACAAGCTACCTCGCCCTCTATACACCCCCAAAACTCCGACGCCTGCTGGCGCGAAATACCACAGTTGCGCTGCCCTCAACCACATAGGCATTGTTGTTGAGGGTTTGGACGCTGTTGAACAAAAAGTCATTGCGCGCGGCTATGTCCCTATCAGTCATCAAGATTGAAGTCATCTAATACGCTTAAACCCAACAGCTGGGCCTGCTACTTCGTGTGCCCAGCGTTAAAGCACGCCCACCTTGCTATACTTTGTCACATCCTTTTTTGACCACACCCGCACTAAACTTAGTTAACCCCAAACAGATGCAAAGCCCAAATGCCTTACACTTGGACCAGTCAACCAAACGACCCAACACAGGTCATGCATCTCAAACCGCATGAAAGCCTGCCACCCAAAGGCATGGCCGCCTTCATCCTCGCAACCTTCACGCTTATCCTGATCCCTGCCTTGGCCTTGCTCGGCACGCCCCTGCTGTGGGCTTTGCTGCCCTTCTTATTGCTGGCCGTTTGGGGGATGTATTTCGCATTACAGCAAAACCACAAACAACGTCAGATCCTTGAGGTTCTGACACTCGAGGAAGACAGCGTTAAACTGATCCACACCCCAGCCAAAGGCGATGCCATCACATGGGACTGCAACCGTTACTGGACCCAAGTTACCAAACACGAAACCAGCGGACCCGTCCCAAACTATATCACGCTAAAAGGTATGGGGCGCGAGGTGGAAATCGGCGCTTTCCTCTCAGAAGACGAGCGGCTTACTTTATTTGATGATCTTCAGCGTGCCCTCAAACGGACCCCACAGTAAAAAAGGCGGACCAAAGCCCACCTTTTTCATCATTCTAAATAAACTTCAGAGTTTGAGGCAGCGCCTCAACCCATCATCAAGAACACAAACGATCCTTAACGATTGGGCCGACTGAACCAAAGTCCATCTGCCCCATATATTTCCCTTTAAGAATACCCATAACCTTGCCCATATCGCGAATGCTTGTCGCACCCACCTCGGCAACAGCGGCATCAACAGCCGCCGCACTTTCGGCCTCATTCAACTGGCGTGGCAGGAACTCTTCAATCACTAGGATTTCTTCGCGCTCGCGCTCGGCCAAATCCAAACGATTGCCTTCTTCGTAGGCACGTGCGCTTTCAAGGCGTTGTTTGGACATCTTGCCAAGAATCATAAGAACTTCAGCTTCACCTACGCCCTCATCTTCTCCGGCGGCACGAGCATCGATGTCTTTATCCTTGATCGCCGCATTGATCAGGCGCAACGTTGATAAACGGTTCGCAGCCTTGTCTTTCATAGCCTGCTTCAAAGCAGCCAGAATTTGCGTTCGTAAGTCCATTTTTGACTCTCATCCCCATGAGCTAATATCAGGATGGAGACTCTACCCAAACCGCACAAACCTTGCAACCGAACAGTGCAATTTTAAGTTACTGTTTTTGAACGATAAAACAAATACATTCACCCTTGACCCTACAGCCCCCTCGCATTAGTTTCCGCCAAGTTTGCCACACTTCAACATATAGGTCTGCCCATGACAGCGCTCGCACCCACCCGCCCCACCGCTTGTTTAGCTCTGGCGGATGGAACGTTGTTCTACGGCGCAGGCTTTGGCGCAACTGGCCAAACCGTTGCCGAGCTGTGCTTCAACACATCCATGACAGGCTACCAAGAAATCATGACTGACCCCTCATATGCAGGTCAGGTCGTCACCTTCACTTTCCCACACATCGGCAACACCGGCGTAAACGCGGAAGATGACGAAACCGCGGATCCGGTAGCCGAGGGCATGGTGGTCAAATGGAACCCAACAACACCCTCAAGCTGGCGCAGTGCTGACCCCTTGGGCGAATGGTTGGCCGCACGTGGCCGCATCGCGATTGGTGGCATCGACACGCGCCGCCTGACCCGCGCGATCCGTCAAGCAGGCGCACCGCATGTTGCACTGGCTCATGACCCAGAAGGCAATTTCGACATCGAAGCATTGGTTGCAGCCGCCCGCGGTTTTGCAGGACTTGAAGGCATGGATCTCGCCAAGAAAGTGACATGTGCACAATCTTATCGTTGGGAGGAAATGCGTTGGGCATGGCCGGATGGCTACACCCGCCTTGAGGACCCAAAATTCAAAGTGGTCGCAGTCGACTTCGGCGCGAAACGCAACATCCTACGCTGCTTGGCCTCTGTTGGCTGTGATGTCACCGTACTGCCAGCAACTGCTACGGCTGAAGACGTGCTTGCGCACAAACCAGACGGCGTGTTCTTGTCGAATGGTCCGGGCGATCCTGCGGCAACCGGCGAATACGCCGTGCCAATGATCAAAGGCGTTCTTGAAGCTGACATCCCAGTCTTTGGTATTTGCTTGGGCCACCAAATGCTGGCCCTCGCCCTTGGCGCGCAGACGATCAAAATGAACCACGGTCACCACGGTGCCAACCACCCTGTCAAAGATCACGACACAGGCAAGGTTGAAATCACCTCGATGAACCATGGT
>JABGTH010000069.1 GCA_018647275.1 Paracoccaceae bacterium | reverse complement strand
TGATGTTGCGGCGATTATTTCTGTACATTTGGGTATCAGTGCATGAACGACCCCGTCTTAGGTTGCGTCTGCCTGCGCACCTAGGCAATAATACTCAAACACAAAGGAGTCCCACATGTCTGAGCATTTGGCTGTCGTAGATCACCCGTTGGTCCAGCACAAATTGTCTATTATGCGCGATAAGGGCACACCTAAGGTGCTATTCCGCCAGCTTTTGCGCGAAATCGCACAGCTTTTGGC
Organism: Paracoccaceae bacterium; assembly: GCA_018647275.1. GTDB lineage: Bacteria > Pseudomonadota > Alphaproteobacteria > Rhodobacterales > Rhodobacteraceae > Ascidiaceihabitans. The sequence goes on along the minus strand of JABGTH010000069.1, from coordinate 3,302 downwards.
CTATGAAGTGACCCGTGAGTTGCCCATGACAACCGAGCGCGTCGAAACACCGATGCAGCCAATGGATGCGCCAACACTGGCTGGTAAAAAACTAGCGTTGATTTCGATTTTGCGGGCAGGCAATGGCCTGCTTGATGGTGTGCTTGATCTGATCCCATCCGCGCGTGTTGGGTTCGTCGGACTGTACCGCGACGAGGAAACGCTCCAACCTGTTCAGTATTACTTCAAAGTGCCTGATGCGCTAGATGAACGCTTGGTTATCGCCGTTGATCCAATGTTGGCCACAGGTAACAGTTCTGTTGCGGCGATTGATCTGCTGAAGGAGGCAGGTGCGACCAACATCCTATTCCTTTGTCTTTTGGCGGCTCCTGAAGGCGTCGCGCGTATGAAAGAAGCGCATCCTGATGTGCGCATTGTGACCGCATCTGTGGATGAAAAACTGAATGAGATTGGCTATATCATCCCGGGATTGGGCGATGCGGGTGATCGGATGTTTGGAACAAAGTAGAATTTCCGTCCAAATTCGGTAATATTCCATACTCGCGCCGGCGATCTCTAGCCCCTTGGCCCCTACCGTTCAGTCAAAACCAGTCGTAGCCACGCCGCAATATGTTCAAGTGGGCACCTACAACCAACAATACAGCGCGCAAACAGTTGCCGAGCGCTTCCAACGTATGGGTCTGCCTGTTCGTATCGGTATATACACACGAGTTGGCGCAACCTATCGTATGGTGATTGCAGGCCCATTTGGTTCAAACATCAACGCTGTTTTGTCCAAACTGCGCGCCTCAGGATACCACAAGGCATCACTGCGTTAAGGTTCAAAGCTAAATATAGAATTGGAATAGGGCGTGCTGAAAGGTGCGCCTTTTTTCTTTAGTTGCCGCAGATCGCCTGAAGGCGCAGCCAATCACTGTCGCGCAGCAATGGCTGGTTTAGGGTGCCTGAAACAGGGTCGCCCTCAATTAAGCCAACTGTGCTTTCACCTGTGACGTCAATGGCCTTTGCATAAGGCGTGCTGCGAATGTTGGCGTCTTTGAAGGCAGCCAATAGCGCGGTTTCATCCGTTTGGGTGCGAGGTGAGCTGATCACCGTCTCTGCGTAATCATCAAGCACTTGAGACGGTAGGTTGCCTGTTGTCAGCAAGGTAAAGGTCGCCCGTAACCCAACATGACTTAACATTTCATCCAGTGCATCACTTGTTTGTCCGCGCACTTGTTCGGCTAGGATAAAGCCAGCAATAACATCCGGTTCGTCATAGTCTTCGACCAACACCTTGTTCACCAGCACTTTGCCACCGGGCAAATACAGGCTGTCCGTCAGGCCCGAGCGCAGAACGATCAGTTCCTTGGTCTTGGTGCGCAGAGCCAGCGTTTTTAGGGCAGGGGCCGCAGTGCGTGCTTGGCACGGTTTACCAGCGATCCGTTCAATACGGGTCAACAGTGCATCACCAATTTTTATGCGGATCACATCAGGAACAACGCCTAGTGTGTGTTTTTGCAATGCGTCTGGCAGCCAGAAAATCAACGCTGCAGCGACGATCCCAACGGAAACTGTTGCACCCAACCAGCGCAGGCGCCCTGGTTTGGGTCGCGTTCTGGACACTGCTTTGCGCAATGCCTCAATCGCATCGACCATCTCGGCCTCAGAATCCATTAACTCAAGCGTTTCACCAGGATCACCATCGGGGTGAAATATAGCGGGTGATGTGGATGATCCATACCGATCCACCGCAGCCAATGACCAATGCGCAATCGCCTGATCGTTCATATCGCTGATGACCAGAGTGGCATCCCCAATAGACACAATCCCCTCGCGCCGCTGTTCTTGCGGGAAAGGACGCCACAGGCCTGTAGCTTCTAATCGATCATATTTAGCAAGTGCGGTCATAGGTTATTGGGCTGCTCTGCCTGTTATTTATCCTAAGCTAACGCAGAGGCGTGAACTTGGGAAATGAAATCACCCAGCAGGTGATCGTGGGATCAGAAATCCTTGGCTGCTGTGCGCAGTTCAAATTTCTGGATCTTACCGGTTGAGGTTTTTGGCAACTCTTGGAACACCACCATCTTTGGTGCTTTGAAGCTGGCCAAGGTCTGGCGGGCAAAGCTGATCATTTCGGCTTCGTCGCCTGTGCATCCCTCTTTCAATTCAATAAAGGCACAAGGCACTTCGCCCCATTTCTCATCGGGTTTGGCCACAACAGCAGCCAGTGAAACGTCAGGATGACCCATTAGTACTCCTTCGACTTCAACAGAACTGATGTTTTCACCACCTGAAATGATGATGTCTTTGGCGCGATCCGCAATCTGGATATAGCCGTCAGGGTGTTGGATGGCCAAATCCTCAGAGTGGAAGTACCCACCAGCAAAAGCTTTTGCCGTTGCTTCAGGGTTTTTTAAATACCCCTTCATGATGGAATTGCCGCGCATGACGATTTCGCCTTGGGTCGCGCTGTCCATTGGGACTTGGACCATCTGATCATCCATGACGGTAATGTGCTCCATCATCGGCATTGCAACACCTTGGCGGGCTTTGATCGCCGCCTTAGCCGCTTGATCCAAGTCACCCCAGTCCTCAGTACGCCACACGCATTCTGTTACGTGGCCATAGCTTTCGGTCAGGCCGTATACTTGGGTTACATTAAACCCAAGTGCCTCGATCTTGCCTAATGTGGCAGGCGCTGGTGGGGCACCAGCAGTGAACACTTCGACGTTATGATCGAATGCGCGGCGCTCGTTGTCAGGTGAATTGACGATCATGTTCAACACAATTGGCGCACCACCAAAATGGGTCACACCTTCATCTGCGATTGCATCATAAATTGCGCCGGCAGTGATATCGCGACAGCAAACCAACGTTCCACCAATGACGGGCATCATCCATGTGTGGTTCCAGCCGTTACAATGAAACAGCGGCACAATCGCCATGAACACAGGGTGCAAAACCATGCGCCATGAAATCACAGTACCCATTGTCATCTGATAAGCGCCACGGTGATGATAAACGACGCCTTTGGGGCGACCTGTGGTGCCGGAGGTATAGTTCAGCGCAAGGCTTTCCCATTCATCCTCTGGCATGATCCATTCAAATGTAGGGTTCGCAGCATCCAGCATATCCTCATATGTCTTGTGACGCCCAGATGCGGGCCAACCATTGGCCGCGTCTGGGACTTCAACGATCACAGGCTTTGGGCCTGTAAGGCGCGCAACAGCGGCTTCGGCCAATTTTACGAACTGTGGGTCGGCCAAGATCACCTTGGCCTCACCATGTTCAAAAACATAGGCAACGGTATCGACGTCTAG
>JABGTH010000162.1 GCA_018647275.1 Paracoccaceae bacterium | reverse complement strand
CAAATTAAGCGGGGCAAGGATAGCAGAGGCAGCCACCCACATGATCAAACCGCCCATCCAACCAACCAGCGCCCTCCACAAATGAAGCGGACGGTTCAAGCGTTCTGGATCATCAAAAAGTGTCGCACCTGTCGTGGTGATTGAGCTGACCATTTCAATGTAGGAGTTGAAAAAGCTGGTTGTTTGAAGTGATTCATAGAAAGGAACCGCAAGGATCAACGGTAGGAATACAAAAAAAGAGAACAAGGACATCAATGGTCCCAATGCACCATGCCCAGGCATTCGGCCATGGTGAGCCATCGAAATCAGTACAAATATGATAATTCCAAGAAGCCCAGAATATAGGAATGCCCTGCCCGTCTCCAGTTCACGCAAAACTCCTGCATAACTTGCAGGGATCAACATAAGCACAGAGGCCAGCCCAAAAACCAAAAGAAACAAAGGGAGATGGAAAAGTTGTTCTAAAAAACCAAACTTTTGTTTCATATCAGAAAAAGTCGATTGAAACTTGCATCAATCGTTCCACTTCGGGGACGTCTTTTGTCAGTGCAAACAAGGCAATTACATCGCCCTCATCGATCCGAGTATCACCCATCGGACGGATGACTTTGCCGCCTTTTCGCACGGCCCCGACCAAAACGCCCTCAGGAAAGTCAATATCTGCAATCCGTTTGCCAGCCATCGGTGAGGTCGAAAGTACTTCTGCTTCAATCACCTCAGCCTCCGCATCCCCAATCGAATAAACGGCCCGTACGCGGCCGTGACGGATGTGGCGCAAGATAGAGCTAACTGTCGTGGCGCGCGGATTGATATAGGCGTCAATTCCCAGCGGTCCCATCAACGGGACCAAGGTTGGGTCATTGATCAGAGCGATCGCATACGGGCATCCCTCTGATTTTGCGCGAACTGCTGCCAGCATATTTGTCTTATCATCGTCAGTGACTGCCAACATGGCATCAGCGCGGCTTACGCCTGCTTCTGTCAGCAATGAAACGTCCAAACCATCGCCATGTAGCACAATGGTCCGTTCCAGCGCTTCAGCGGCGATTTCCGCACGTTTAAGGTCTTTTTCAATAATTTTTGCACGCACACGATCGGTTCGGGTTTCCAATTCAGTTGCCACTGCCAGTCCGACATTACCGCCCCCCACCATCACAACGCGTTCTTGTTTAGCCATACGTTTACCAAACACTTCCATCGTACGCGGAACGTCTTCAACATGTGCAAATACGTAACATTCATCGCCCACAAACAGCTGATCGCCTGGATTGGGTGAAAAAAGTGCTCCGTCACGGCGCACACCAACCACAACCGCACGCAACGTTGAAAATAAGTCTGTCAATTGGCGCAGCGGCGTGTGAACCACTGGACATTCTTCTTCAATCAGAATGCCCAGCAATTGGGCCTGCCCGTCCATAAAACGCTCTGTATCAAAAGCCGCTGGTGCCGACAGACGCTGCAACGCAGCAGTCGCGACTTCACGCTCTGGACTGATTACAACGTCGATTGGCATGTGCTGTCGGCGATAGAGGTCAGAATAGATCGCGTCCAAATAGGATTGGCTTCGCAAGCGTGCGATCTTGCGATTTACACCAAAGATCGAGTGCGCAACTTGGCAGGTGACCATGTTCACTTCGTCGGAATGAGTCGCCGCAATAATCATGTCCGCATCGCGTGCACCCGCTCGATCTAAGACATCAGGATAGCTGGCAAATCCAGCGACACCTTGAACATCCAATGTATCTGTAGCTCTACGAACCAATTCGGGATCTTGATCAACTACGGTTACGTCATTGCGTTCTCCTGAAAGATGGCGGGCAATTTGCCACCCGACCTGACCTGCACCGCATATGATGACCTTCATGGGTTCATCCTTTGACTTGTTGTCGCACTTTGGTTCATTTGAATGACAGAAGGCCTAAGTCGGGTCAATTCAATTAGCATTATAACCCAACTTGGAATTCTCCGTTACCTATTCTACATCACCTTCTTCAACATGGGCGACCCGCGCACCAGCCTTGGCGGAAGTCACGACACCCAATGATTTGAGTTTGCGGTGCAACGCACTGCGCTCCATTCCAACAAAATTGGCAGTTCGGCTTATGTTGCCACCAAAACGATTAATCTGCGTCAAAAGATATTCACGTTCAAACGCCTCACGCGCTTCGCGAAGTGGCAAGGTCGCTAATGCACCTGATAGAACGACGCGCCCCTCCTCATTGCTACTTTCTACCTCACCGGGCAATTCAAGGGCCTCAATCGGGCCGGAATCATCGCTTAGGATCAAGACACGTTCGATCAGGTTTTTCAGCTGACGTACGTTGCCAGGCCAAACCATCGTTTGCATCAAGGCAGATGCATCACCGCTCAACTCACGCAGCGAAAGACCCTGGTTCGTGTTACATTCCTTGATGAAATATTCAGCCAGCAATGGAATGTCTTCGCGTCGATCTTCAAGAGAAGGTACAGAAATAGGTACAACGTTCAGGCGGTGGAACAACTCTTGGCGGAATCGTTCCGCCTCAATCTCGACCTCAAGGTTTCGGTTCGTGCTAGAGATCACACGTAGATCAACGCGCACTTTCTCCGAACCACCAACCCGCAGGAACTGTTGATCGACCAAGACGCGCAGGATTTTCGTTTGGGTTCCCAAAGGCATATCCGCAACTTCGTCAAAATAAATTACGCCACCATTGGCCTGCTCAAGTAAGCCGGGCTCAACCCCTCGTTCTGCTCCTTCAAAACCAAAAAGCATTTCTTCCATTTTCTCAGGCATCACCCCTGCACAATGAACAGTCACAAACGGTGCACTAGCACGGTTGGAATTGGCGTGAAT
>JABGTH010000021.1 GCA_018647275.1 Paracoccaceae bacterium | reverse complement strand
TTCTTTTCATCAGCCAAGAATTGCGCTGCCTCTTCTTCAGCAGAACCACCGATTTCACCGATCATGATGATGGACTGTGTTTCTGGATCGGCCAGGAACATCTCTAGGATGTCGATGTGCTCGGAACCCTTAATAGGGTCGCCGCCGATACCAACAGCTGAGGATTGACCTAGGCCAAGGTCAGTTGTTTGCTTAACCGCTTCATATGTCAGTGTGCCTGAACGTGAGACAACGCCACATGTGCCGCGTTTGTGGATGTGACCCGGCATGATGCCGATTTTGCAGGCATCAGGTGTGATTACGCCAGGGCAGTTTGGGCCAACAAGACGGGATTTAGAACCCGCAAGTGCGCGCTGCACTTTCATCATGTCTAAAACTGGGATGCCTTCAGTGATACAAACGATCAACGGCATTTCTGCATCGATTGCCTCAAGGATTGAGTCAGCTGCGAAGGGGGGAGGCACGTAGATTACGGAAGCGTTGGCTTCGGTGATGTGCATCGCTTCGTGGACAGAGTTGAACACTGGAAGGTTCAGGTGCGATTGACCGCCCTTTCCTGGTGTTACGCCGCCAACCATTTGGGTGCCGTATGCAATTGCTTGCTCTGTGTGGAAAGTACCTTGCGAGCCAGTAAGGCCTTGGCAAATTACTTTGGTGTTTTCGTCGATAAGAACAGCCATGTGATCTTCCTTCGTGTGTTTTCGGTGCCGCTGTGCGGCGAAATTGTTGAAGCGCGAGGTGGGCAGCGTAAGGCGTTTAGCCCTTAACTGCTTTCACGATTTTCTGTGCGCCGTCTTTCAAGTCGTCCGCCGCTATCACGTCGAGGCCAGAGTTGTTGATGATGGCTTTGCCTTCTTCAACGTTGGTACCCTCAAGGCGTACAACCAATGGAACCTTTAGGCCGACTTCTTTCACAGCAGCTACAACGCCTTCAGCAATAACGTCACAACGCATGATGCCACCAAAGATGTTGACCAAGATGCCTTTTACGTTTGGATCAGATGTAATGATCTTGAACGCCTCGGTTACTTTTTCTTTGGTTGCGCCGCCACCTACGTCGAGGAAGTTTGCTGGCTCTGCGCCGTACAACTTGATGATGTCCATTGTCGCCATCGCCAAACCAGCGCCGTTCACCATGCAGCCGATTTCGCCGTCGAGTGTGATATAGTTAAGGTCGTACTTGGACGCCTCAAGCTCTTTCGCATCTTCTTCTGTTTCGTCGCGCAGTTCATTGATGTCTGGGTGGCGGTATAGAGCGTTGCCGTCAAAAGACACTTTGGCGTCTAGCACTTTCAAGTCACCGCTGTCTGTTACGATCAGCGGGTTGATTTCCAGCATTTCCATGTCTTTTTCAATAAACGCTTTGTAAAGCTGACCCATCAAGATCACGCATTGTTTGATCTGCTTGCCTTCAAGGCCAAGTGTGAACGCAATGCGACGGCCATGGAATGCTTGGTACCCAGACGCTGGATCAACTGAGAACGATAGAATTTTCTCCGGTGTTGATGCTGCAACTTCTTCGATGTCCATGCCACCCTCAGTGGAGCATACGAAAGAAACGCGAGATGTTTGGCGATCTACGAGCAGAGCAAGGTAAAGTTCTTTCTCAATGCCGGAACCGTCCTCGATGTAGATGCGGTTGACTTGTTTGCCAGCTGGGCCAGTTTGATGCGTGACCAAGGTACGGCCCAACATCTTTTTAGCTTCCTCAGCAGCCTCTTGAACAGATTTGGTCAAACGTACGCCACCAGCTTCGCCGGCATCTGCTTCTTTAAATTTGCCTTTACCGCGACCACCTGCGTGGATCTGCGCTTTGATCACCCACATTGGGCCGTCCATTTCGCCTGCGGCTGCCTTGGCGTCTTCGGCTTTCAGGACAACACGTCCGTCTGATACTGGTGCGCCGTAGGAACGCAAAAGTGCTTTAGCCTGATATTCGTGGATGTTCATGATAGATCGGTCCCGATTAGATACGTTTGAAAATGGGTATAACTTGATCAATGAAGGGTGCGTAAACGAAAAAAGAGGGTGTTAGTGTAATTTTCTAAAAATTTTTGATTTTTGTGATCACACTTTCAAATCGTGTGATCACAAAAATAGAAAGTGACGAGGAAGCACAACTTTTTGTGGCATTTAAATTCGAAAAACGACTCTCTAGGCAATTTTAAGCCCAAGCGGAGTTATCTCAGACATAAAACAGAAAAGGCCGCGCAATCAACATGCGCGGCCTTTTCGTCTTAGGGATTGATCTTAATAGCTTAACCCAATGAGGGGTCGATCGCTTTGCATGCGTCAACCAAGCCTTTGACCGCAGCAACGGATGCGTCGAACATGGCTTGCTCATCTTTATTCATCTGGATGTTTACGATTTTCTCGATGCCCCCTTTGCCGATGATTGTTGGAACACCAACATACATGCCTTTAAGGCCCAAAGCACCGTCAACGTATGCTGCACATGGCAGAACGCGCTTTTGGTCTTTTAGGTAAGCTTCAGCCATTTCAATCGCTGATGTTGCTGGCGCGTAGAACGCAGAGCCAGTTTTCAACAAACCAACGATTTCTGCGCCGCCGTCACGGGTACGCTGGATGATTGCATCCAGCTTGTCCTGTGTCGTCCATCCCATTTTGACCATGTCTGGCAATGGAATGCCTGCAACTGTTGAATAACGCTCGAGCGGCACCATCGTGTCTCCGTGGCCGCCAAGAACGAATGCTGTGACATCGCGCATGGAGACTTCGAATTCTTCAGCCAAGAAGTGGCGGAAGCGTGCGGAATCAAGAATACCAGCCATGCCGCATACTTTTTCGTGTGGCAGGCCAGAAAATTCGCGCAATGCCCAAACCATCGCATCAAGTGGGTTTGTGATGCAGATAACGAATGCGTTTGGCGCGTGGTCACGGATGCCTTCGCCAACAGACTTCATTACTTTGAGGTTAATGCCCAAAAGGTCATCACGGCTCATGCCTGGCTTGCGTGGAACGCCGGCAGTTACGATGCAAACGTCTGCGCCTGCGATATCTTCGTAGGACTGTGTGCCTGACATCTTCGCGTCAAAACCCTCGGATGGGCCAGATTCTGCGATATCCAAAGCTTTGCCTTCTGGCGTGCCAGGTGCGATGTCGAACATTACGACGTCACCTAGTTCTTTGATCGCTGCAAGGTGCGCAAGCGTACCGCCGATCTGACCTGCGCCGATAAGCGCAATTTTAGGTCTGGCCATGTTATACTCTCCGATTTGGGTTGGATTTCGGGCAGTCCCTAGTGCGGTTTTGGGTTTGACGCAAGGGTGCTAGAATTCCCCTTAACATGTTCAGAGGTATGTTATGCCCCCTCTTAGTGCGCTAAACACTGGTGATCTGTGGTTTTTTAAGGTGGCAACATTGCTTGAGTTAGATTTAAGCTTTTTCATGATTGCTGTACCTGCGGTTGTGTTTGCAGGAATATCCAAGGGTGGTTTTGGGTCTGGAGCTGCTTTTGCGGCTGCATCGATTCTTGCCCTGACATTGCCGCCCGGTTTGGCCCTTGGGGTCATGTTGCCATTGTTGATGTTAATGGATGTCGCCAGCCTTCGACCTTATTGGGGCAAATGGCGCTGGCATGAGTCGCGATTGCTTATTTTGGGCGGAATACCCGGTGTTGCGCTGGGTGCTGGCTTGTTCAGCGTTGTGAATGATGATGTGTTCCGGGTGTTGATCGGTGTGATATCCGTGGCCTTTGTCATCTGGACGCAACTTACCACGAGGGGGTGGGTTAATATATCGGCGGAGGATGCCCCAGATTGGCAAGGAGGATTGGCAGGATTTGTGGCTGGGTTTGCCAGTTTCGTCAGTCATGCCGGTGGACCACCCGCAGCCGTTTATCTGCTGTCGCGCGGGGTCAATAAGACAGAGTATCAGGCTTGTACGGTTGTTGTCTTTTGGGCGATCAATATCGCCAAGTTCATTCCCTATGCATTTTTAGGGATGTTCACTTTGGAGACAGGTCTGGCCAATCTTGCCTTGGCACCGTTTGCGTTGCTTGGGACATGGATTGGGGTGCGTGCGCATCATTTGGTCCCAGAGCGCATCTTCTTTGCGTTTACCTACGTGATCTTAATGATCACTGGGCTCAAGTTAATCTTTGATGGTCTGACCTAGGCCTCGCTGTCTGAATTTGGCGGAGCCTCAACCACTGTTTCATAAGATTGTCCCGACGCGATTAAACAGGTCAATCCGCCCGCGCGTGTCATCATGATGGCCCAACTCCCTGTACTCAGAAACGCGTAAACTTCGATTAGGGAGTGTTGTCACCTGTACCAATTGATTGGCGTGTTTCACCATAGTTTAATGTCAGGCTTGCAACGACTTGGGGCTGTGGTCCGCAGTTGCGCACCTGTTGGGCGGATGGATTTGCTGTTGTTGCGATTAAAAGGCCCGTCGCCTTCATGAGGGCTGACATGTGCAACATTTTCATTTCGCGGTTCATTTAATTTACCTTCGCGCAGAGGTGCCGGCTACGTGAGTTGGGCAGCCAATAAGATTTGAGTTGATAATTTTTGTTGCGTTGAAATTGCGCGTAAAACGCTGGATCATTGGTCAACTAGACGTTTGGTAGTTCAAATTGTGGTTAGGTTTCCGGATTAGATGATAATTCATCTTGAATGTTTCGTGCAAAAATGACCATTTGTGTGCAACTTTATGACTCAGTGAAGGATCCCAACATGTCCACCACACGCCCATTGCGATCCGTATTATATATTCCAGCATCCAAGCCGCGCGCGCTTGATAAGGCGCGTGGGCTAGGGGTGGATGCGATCATATTTGATCTGGAAGACGCGGTCTCGGTGGATGAAAAAACCGCTTCTCGGATGATATTGGCCGAGGCGCTGAATGCAGGTGGTTACGGCGCACGGATGAAGATCATCCGCATCAATGCATTTGACACGCCTTGGGGGCTTGACGATGCACAGGCGGCTGTTTCGATGGGCGCAGATGCGATTTTGTTGCCAAAGGTAAGCGCCTTAGCGGACTTGGATGCATTGGCGCAAATCACAGGTGATGTTCCACTTTGGGCCATGATGGAAACGCCGCAGGGGATGTTGAACGCAGCCTCCATTGCTAGCCATCCAAAGCTGCAAGGCATGGTGATGGGTACCAATGATTTAGCCAAAGAGTTGCAAACCCGGCACCGCACAGATCGTCTGCCGCTTCAGACCAGCTTGGGGCTATGTCTGTTGGCTGCAAAAGCGCATGGGTTGGCGATTGTTGACGGTGTGTATAATGCCTTCAAGGATGATGAGGGGCTGAAAATCGAATGTGAGCAGGGCCGCGATATGGGTTTTGACGGCAAAACCTTGATCCATCCCGCACAAATCGACGTCACCAACGCCGCATTTTCACCGACAGATAAAGAGGTGGAATTGGCCCGACGCCAGATCGACGCGTTCCAAGCGGCAGAAGCCGCGGGGCAGGGCGTTGCTGTGGTCGATGGAAAAATCGTGGAAAACCTGCATGTTGCAACCGCACGTGATACTCTGGCAAAGGTAGATGCAATCGCAGCCCTAGCCACGGAGTAACACAATGCTACTAATCATTCTCGGCCTCATCCTATGGACAGGTTCACATTACTGGAAACGTTTGGCACCCGACCACCGCGCCAAGCTAGGCGACAAGGGCAAAGGGATCGTTGCAGGCGCTAGCGTGCTGGCCATTGTTCTGATTATCATCGGTTATCGCAGCGCTGATTTTATCGCAGTTTGGAACCCACCAAGCGCAATGCAACACGCCAATCACGTTCTGATGTTGGTCGCGTTTTTTGTCTTTGGCATGTCTGCTACAACGGGACGCTTGCGCGGATACCTGCGTCACCCGATGCTGATCTCAGTTAAAATCTGGGCCATTGCCCACCTTTTGGTAAACGGAGACCTGGCCGCAATCATCCTATTCGGCGGTATGCTCGCTTGGGCTGTTGGTTCAGTCATTTTGATCAATAAGGCTGAGCCAAATTGGGTCCGTCCAGAACCCGGTAACAAGTCAAAAGACATTCTGCTGGTTGTCATCACCGTTGTCACTTTCACTATCGCTGTCGCCATTCACATCGCGTTGGGCGTCAATCCATTTGGGTAAGGAAAAGTCATGAAATTATATCGTTTTTTGTCTGAAGAAGACACTGCAGTCTTTTGCCACAAGGTAACGGATGCAATGAATAAGGGGTGGGAGCTATACGGCTCTCCGACCCAAACATGGGACCACGCAGCAGGTATCATGCGTTGCGGTCAATCCGTAGTGAAAGAAGTTGAAGGCACATACACGTCCGAAACCAAACTGGGTCAACACTAATGATTAAGACGAATACAGGGCGCTTTTTTGAGGATTACACTGTTGGTCAAGTGATCGATCATGCGGTCCCTCGGACGGTGAAAATGGGGGAGCGGGCACTTTACCACATGCTCTATCCCGCGCGTCATGCCCTGTATTCGTCTGACCAATTCGCCCAAGATTGCGGGCTACCGTTTAGTCCGCTGGACGACATGATCGCGTTTCACATCGTCTTTGGGAAAACCGTCCCTGACGTTTCGCTCAACGCGGTTGCGAACCTTGGTTATGCGCAAGGGCGCTGGCTGTTACCTGTTTGGCCGGGGGATACCCTGCGCGCGCGATCTGAAGTGATTGGAATCAAGCAAAATTCAAACGGCAAGACAGGCGTTGTTTATGTGCGCACGACTGGACTGAACCAACATGATGAAACGGTGTTGGAATACGTGCGTTGGGTCATGGTGCGCAAAAAGGATGTGGATGTACCTGCACCTGTGACCGTTGTACCAGATCTTCCGAAGGCGCTAACCGCTGACCAATTGGTAATCCCCAAAGGCCTTGATTTTACGAATTATGATTTCACTTTGGCCGGGGAACCGCATCGTTGGGATGACTATAAAATCGGCGAGAAGATTGACCACGTTGATGGCGTCACCGTGGAAGAAGCTGAACACATGATGGCCACGCGGCTTTGGCAAAACACGGCCAAGGTCCATTTTGACACCTCTGCACGCCCAGATGGATCACGCCTAATTTATGGCGGCCATGTTATTTCGATGGCGCGCGCGCTGTCTTTTAACGGCCTTGCGAACGCGCAAATTGTGGCGGGGCTTAATAGCGGAGCACATGCAAATCCATGTTTGGCTGGCGATACAATTCGAGCATGGTCCGAGGTTCTGGATAAAGCGCAAACAGACGCACCTGGTGTTGGCGCGTTGCGATTGCGCCTCGTGGCAACGAAAGGCGGCAAGCCATTTGATTTGCGCGCTGATGATGGCAAATTCCTGCCGGAGGTTCTTTTAGACCTCGATTATTGGGTGTTGATCCCGCTTTAGTTCAAGAATTTTCCACTCTTAGTTCGCATGAAAAACTTTTGGCCGGTGTTGCCGTCGTAACGGTTGTGTCGATTGGGGTTGAAAAGTATTTTTTTGGCCCACCAGCGCCAATGTTCGATTATTTCGGTGAATCCAACTCGGATCAATTTGTTCACGATAACCTGCTTGCAACCAGCTATCACGAGATTGGTCATGCCATGATCGATCAGCTTGAGCTGTCGCTTTTGGGACAAAAAAAAGATGCGGCAGACGTCGCCTCCGTGTTTTGATCGATGCGCTGTATGAAGAAGAAGCTGCGATCGAGATTACATATGCTGCGGCCGACATGTTTTTAGCGTTGGCTGAAGAGACAGGCGAACCTTATCGGGCAATTACCCATGGGCCAGATTTGCAACGCTAATACAACTAGGCATGCTTGTTTTTGGGTGCGAATATGGACGCCCGCGCCCACATTGGGGAAGACCAGGGTGTGCCTGATGATAGCATGAATTGGTGTGAAATTGAATTTGAAGCTGCAGAAAATAGCTGGGGTGCTGTATTTGAGGAACTTGCTGAAAACGCACCAGCGCAAAGCATCGTTTATGAAGGCGGGACAGAAACGCTGTCTGAAAAGATGATCATGGAAGAAGTTGTGGCCTTGAACGAGGACTTTGCCTTTCCAAATACGCTGACTGCTGCGGTTGAAGAGTGTAGTAAACCAAATGCGATTTACATTCCTAATGAGCTGCGTGTTCTAATGTGTACTGAGCATGCACAATGGCTGCGCTATCTGCCGCTTTCACAGTAGAATAGTTTTTAAGTGGCTAATAGGTTGGTATATACCTTGACCTAAAATGTGATCACACTTTTGTAACGCGTGATCACAAAATACTCAAAAGATGAAAATAAGTGCAAAAGATGCGTTTTACGCTTCGAAAAATTAACCTCTGCCTAGGTGACACCAGCGTAAAAAGCGCTAGAACATGTTAAGGACTAAAAAAGGACATCAACAATGGCCGACGTGAACCGGGGCAATCGCCCACTCTCACCCCACCTGACTATCTACCGCCCCCAGCTTACTTCCATGACGTCTATCCTGACGCGAATTACTGGGAACGCGATGCTGATTTCTGCATTGCTGATTGTCTGGTGGTTCTTGGCAGCGGCAACCTCGCCCGAAGCTTACGCCATAGCTAACGGTTTTCTAACCAGCTGGTTTGGCGACCTTGTCATGACGTTCTCGGTTCTGGGCCTTTGGTACCACACGCTTGCAGGTGTACGTCACTTGATTTGGGACAACGGCATCGGCCTTGATATCCCAACGGCTGAAAAAATGGGTTGGGCTGTGGTCATCGGATCAGTTGTCTTGACCATCATCACAATTATTTTGGTCTGAGGAGAATACCATGTCTTATTTGACCGACCGTAAACGCGCCACTGGAATGGGTTCTGCCAAAACAGGCACAGAGCACTTCTGGCTTATGAAAGTCAGTTCTGTAGCGTTACTTTTGCTGATCCCGTTGTTTGTTTTCACATTTGGCCCAATGCTGGGTGAAACACATGAAAACGTGCTGGCGTACTTTGCCCGTCCTTTAACAGCGATTGTGGCGGCTCTGACCATTGGCGTTACCTTCATGCATTTCAAGAATGGCGCACAGACCATGATTGAAGACTACGTGCACGGGACCTCCCAAAAAGTGGCGATCATTTTCGTGATCTGCCTTTCTTATGCTGCTGCTGCAACTGGCCTGTTCGCCATCGCACGTATCGCGCTTTAATCGATTAAGGGAGACCTGAAAATGGCTGCTTATGAATATGAAACTCACGAATATGACGTGGTTGTTGTTGGTGCCGGTGGCGCAGGTTTGCGCGCGACACTGGGTATGGCGGAACAAGGTTTGCGCACCGCTTGCGTAACCAAAGTTTTCCCAACACGTTCTCACACTGTTGCGGCCCAAGGTGGTATCGCGGCGTCCCTATCCAACATGGGTCCTGATAATTGGCAGTGGCACATGTATGACACTGTCAAAGGGTCTGACTGGTTGGGCGATACCGATGCGATGGAATACCTCGCACGCGAAGCCCCAAAGGCGGTTTACGAGCTAGAGCACTACGGCGTTCCTTTCTCACGCACCGAAGAGGGCAAGATTTACCAGCGTCCATTCGGTGGTCACACCACTGAATTTGGCGAAGGCCCAGCAGTTCAGCGCACATGCGCCGCGGCTGACCGTACAGGCCACGCCATTTTGCACACGCTTTATGGTCAGTCTCTAAAGAACAACGCGGAATTCTACATCGAGTACTTCGCGATTGACCTGATCATGTCCGAAGACGGCACCTGCCAAGGCGTTTTGTGCTGGAAGCTAGATGACGGTACGATGCACCTGTTCTCAGCCAAGATGGTTGTTCTGGCGACGGGCGGCTATGGTCGCGCTTATTTCTCAGCCACATCTGCCCACACCTGTACAGGTGACGGCGGTGGCATGGTGGCTCGCGCTGGCTTGCCACTCCAAGACATGGAATTCGTTCAGTTCCACCCGACTGGTATCTATGGCGCTGGCTGCTTGATCACCGAGGGTGCGCGCGGCGAAGGCGGTTACCTTACCAACTCCGAAGGTGAGCGTTTCATGGAACGTTATGCGCCCCAGTATAAAGACCTTGCACCGCGCGATTACGTATCGCGCTGTATGACGATGGAAATCCGCGAAGGTCGCGGCGTTGGGGCCAATGGAGATCACATCCACCTGAACCTCAACCACCTGCCAAAAGAAACACTGGATCTGCGCCTACCGGGCATTTCAGAATCCGCACGCGTCTTTGCAGGCGTGGACCTGACCAAAGAACCAATCCCAGTTCTGCCAACCGTGCACTATAACATGGGCGGCATTCCAACGAACTATTGGGGTGAAGTTCTGAACCCAACTGCTGAAACACCAGATGCGGTGTCCCCGGGCCTTATGGCTGTGGGCGAAGCAGGGTGTGCATCAGTTCACGGGGCCAACCGCCTTGGGTCTAACTCACTCATCGATCTAGTGGTCTTTGGCCGTGCGGCTGCGATCCGCGCAGGTAAGATCATTGATCCAGATAGCCCAGTGCCAACGCCGAACCAAAAATCTGTTGATGCTGCCTTTGAACGTTTCGATAATACTCGTCACGCTAAAGGGGTTACCCCAACAGCCGAACTGCGCCTTGAGATGCAAAAAACCAT
>JABGTH010000022.1 GCA_018647275.1 Paracoccaceae bacterium | reverse complement strand
CCCGCCTCGTCCATAGTCTTGATTCCCAAATCAGCGGCTTTTTTAGCTTTGGAACCAGCACCGGGGCCAGCCACCAAAATGTCGGTCTTGGTGCTGACGGAGCCAGAGACCTTGGCGCCTAGGCTCTCAGCCTTGGCTTTCGCTTCTGCACGGCTCATCAATTCAAATGTTCCCGTGAACACAACCGTTTTTCCCACAACTGGGCTGTCAGAGGCATCAACAAGCTTGACCTCAGAAATCTCCAAATGGGCCACCAAGCTGTCAATTGCAGCCCGTTCAGAGTTTTGACCAAACGCATGGACCAGTGAACCCGCCATCGTGCTGCCAACGCCATCAATCCCGATCAGTTCATCCCATGCCTCACCCTCTAACATGGCCGCCTGATCCATCGCCGTCTCTAAAGAATCCCAAGTGCCATAGTGGGCTGCAATCAGGTTTGATGCAGCTTCACCGATGTGGCGTATGCCAAGAGCAAACAAAACGCGACCGAAACTAATTTTACGCTTATCATCGATGGCATCAAACAACTTGTTCGCTGATTTATCACCCCAACCATCGCGGTTCTTGAGTTGTTGCAATCCCTGACCAAAACGATCCCTTAGTGTGAAGATATCAGCAGGTTCAGCAACCCAACCGTCGTTGTGAAATTGCTCAACCTGTTTAGCACCTAGCCCGTCGATATCGAATGCTCCACGGCTGACAAAGTGTTTAAGATTTTCAATCGCTTGCGCAGGGCAGATCATGCCGCCCGTACACCGACGCACAGCATCCCCCGCTTCACGTGCAGCCATACTGCCGCATTCTGGGCAGACTGACGGAAATTGGAATGCAACCGCATCATCAGGGCGTTTACTCAGATCGACGTCCGCAATTTTCGGGATCACATCCCCTGCGCGGTAGATTTGGACCCAATCACCAACGCGAACATCACGCCCGCCACGAATTTCTTCACCTTTGGCACCGCGCCCAGAAATATAGTCTTCATTGTGTAATGTAGCGTTTGAGACCACGACACCGCCTACATTGACTGGCTGCAAGCGCGCCACAGGGCTTAAGGCGCCTGTGCGACCGACCTGGATATCAATGCCATCAAGACGGGTCCAAGCCAATTCCGCAGGGAATTTATGTGCAACGGCCCAACGAGGAGTGGTTGATCGGAAACCAAGACGCCCCTGCAGAGCAAGATCATCGACCTTATAAACAACACCGTCGATATCATAGCCTAATGAGGCTCTCTGCTGTTCGATCTGACGATAGTGGCCAATCATTGCTGTTGGTCCGTCACATAGCGCAGTCAAAGGATTCGTTGAAAAGCCAAAGCTTGCCAATCGCTCGATTGCACCCTTTTGAGTGCCTGCCAACGGTGTAGACAAGTCACCCCAAGCATAAGCAAAAAATCTGAGGGGACGGCTACGTGTGATTTCACTATCCAATTGGCGCAGTGATCCAGCTGCGGCATTGCGCGGATTGGCAAATACTTTGGCGTCTTTTGCAATTTGTGCGGCGTTAAGCGCTTCAAAATCTGATTGCGCCATATAAACTTCGCCACGCACTTCCAAAACATCCGGTGCATTCTCCAAGCGATGTGGCACGTCAGCTATGGTGCGCGCGTTGGCTGTTACGTTTTCGCCCACCGAACCATCACCGCGTGTTGCCGCTTGAACGAGGGTGCCACGTTCATATCTTAGCGACAATGAAAGCCCATCAATTTTCGGCTCAGCCGTGAACGCAAGCGGTTCCGCTAGAGCTATTCCCAAGTATTTTCGAATACGGAGATCAAATTCTTCAACATCCGCGTCGTCAAAAGCGTTAGACAACGACAACATCGCAACAGCATGAGTTACTTTCGAAAACCCATCCGACGGTGCGGCACCAATTTGAAAAGACGGGCTGTCTGCTTGTATTAAGTGGGGGAAAGCGCTCTCAAGCGCAGCATTACGTCTTTTTAATCGATCAAACTCTGCGTCATCAAGAGTTGGTGCATCTAGTCTGTGATACTCAGCATTCGCCTTCATTAGCAGACCTGCCAATTGTTCCAACTCAGATTGTGCATCTGCGTCAGTAAAACCAAAAATATCCGTATCAAAACTCAAAGACTTGCCCTCATATTTTTACCGAAGGAATAAGCAGGTCTCCTAACTAGGTCCAGTTTGTTTTCAATTCATGCATCGAAATCTCATCTCATGCTTTGCGAACCTTCCCAAAAACAATACCAACGATTGAGCAATTGGGTACATATCGATGGCTATGCCCCTACCGCCAATCGTTGTTCGGTGACCGGCTCTGGTCGCGTAAAACATATCCACGTCCCCACACTATCGCAATGTTATTTTCACCGTTCGTGGCAATACTTAACTTCTTGCGAAGCTTGCAAATGAAACCATCAATAATTTTCAACTCAGGCTCATCCATTCCACCATAGAGGTGGTTCAAGAACATTTCTTTCGTCAATGTCGTCCTCTTGCGCAGGCTCAACAACTCTAACATTTGATATTGTTTACCTGTCAAATGTACGGTTTTGCCATCAGCACTTACTGTCTTGGCATCCAAATTCACTGACACCAATCCCGTTTCAATAACGGATTGGGAATGCCCTTTAGACCGGCGAATGATTGCATGAATTCGTGCGACAAGCTCTTCACAATGGGACGGTTTGGTCAGGTAATCATCTGCGCCAAATCCAAAACCTTTGATTTTGCTATCAGTGTCATCAGAACCGATAAGATTAAGATAGGGGTCTGAATTCGGGACAATCGCAATTGCCGCAGCACTTCATGCCCATTCAAATCCGGCAGGTCCAAATCTAGCACGATTAGGTCATAGTCATACAACTTTGCCAGATCGATACACTCTTCCCCCAAATCGGTGGCATATACGTTGAGGTTGGCGTGGGCCAGCATCAACTCAATGCTTTTGGACGTGATAGGATCGTCTTCGAAAGTTAATACGCGCATTTTAGTCTCCGTATCGAACTAGGGTCCATGGTTGTTGTACCAAAGACTCTAAATGGTTAACTACCGGTTACCGATACTAAATAGACCTCAAATCAACCTGCAGCTGCATATACTGTTGAACAGAAGTCGCGCGCAGTGCCGCTTCGCCGTGCAAACTGACTGCTCGCACCCATTCTTGAAATTCTTCAGCACTGATTCCGTTACGTCTTTGTGCCGATTCAGCGGTTATGAGACCACATAGAACGCCACGGACGACTGCGGCCTTACGCAACGCGACCCACCACATTGTATGCTTGTCTGGCAGATCGGCCAATGTGATCACCGATCCATCCTGTAGCGTAACTGCGCGTGGACCATCTACTTTTTTCAAAAACATCATTCACTCCATTCTAATGCCACCGCTGGCACATTCGCGTAATCACGATTAATGAAGGGTGAAGCCGCCCCTTGAGAGTGATTAGGATTTTCCTATATTACTACTCAACGCTAGGAGAACTGTCATGGCACTAGATAAAAACATCCCTTTGAATTCTCTTGGATTTCGAAAATCGCCTGCAGAAACACGTGTTGTTGTGGCAATGTCTGGTGGTGTCGACAGCTCGGTGGTGGCAGCGATTCTTTCGGAAGAAGGTTATGACGTCGTCGGCGTGACATTACAGCTGTATGATCATGGCGCAGCTCTTGCAAAAAAAGGCGCTTGCTGCGCTGGAATTGATATTCATGACGCACGGCGCGTAGCCGAAACCATGGGCTTTCCGCACTATGTTTTGGACTACGAAAACGTCTTTAAGGATGCTGTAATCGATGAGTTCGCAGATAGCTATTTGGGCGGTGCTACACCGGTTCCGTGCATTAGATGCAATGAAAGAGTAAAGTTTAAAGATCTATTGGAAACCGCCAAAGATCTTGAGGCAGATTGCATGGCAACAGGCCACTATATTCAGCGCATGGTCGGTGAAAACGGACCTGAACTGCACAGTGCCGCCGACTCCAACCGCGACCAAAGCTATTTCTTATTCTCGACTACGGCTGAACAACTTGACTACTTGCGCTTCCCACTGGGCCATTTGCCATCAAAGGACGCAACACGTGCGCTCGCTGCGAAATATGACCTTAGCGTTGCTGACAAACCCGACAGTCAAGACATATGCTTTGTCCCTGATGGGGATTATGCGTCTGTTATCCGCAAGTTACGTCCCGAAGCTGCAGCGCCTGGCGACATTGTAGATGTCGATGGCAAAGTATTGGCACACCATGATGGAGTTATTAATTACACCATTGGCCAGCGCCGAGGATTAGGTATTGGTGGATTGGAAGACCCACTTTACGTGGTCAAATTAGACGCAGACAAAAAGCAAGTTGTTGTTGGTCCTAAATCCATGTTGGCGACGCGAATTGTTCCTCTTAAAGAAATCAACTGGCTAGGCGATGAGCCGATAATGTCGCGCAAAGAATGGGTTGTTGGGGTACGCGTTCGATCAACCCGCCCACCAACAGAAGCTGTTATTCGTCCAATTTCAGAGACCGAAGCAACAGTTGAGCTGGTGGCTGCAGAACAAGGCATCTCACCCGGCCAAGCTTGTGTGTTTTATGATCGTGACAGCAGCCGCATCTTTGGCGGTGGCTGGATTCACAAAGGCTGATAACAGCAATCAAATCAAAAAGAGGTCTGAGCGCTGAGTACAGGCTTTAATTTTTGTTTGTGTGTGAAGGCAATCGTTCAAGAACCGCACGTGCCGCCCGCAAACCGGGGTCTTCACCACCCTGCCCTAATAGATACATCGTATCGGCCATGGCATCCAATTGTGGTTGTGGGTTTGCGATCAGTTTCTCTAGGCCGGCTGAAATTAGGTCCGCCCTACATTCAGCACCAACAAATTCGGGAACATGGCGTGTATCAGAAACAAGATTGATCAAATTTCCTGTGTCAACTTTGACCATTCGCTTAATGACAACGCGACTTAACCAATTCAAGTCATAGGCGCTCACCATTGGCGTTCGTGCGGCTGCCAATTCTAACGCAACAGTCCCGGAAACGGCAATCCCGAAATCTGCGGCGGCAAAAGCAGCCCGTTTCTCGGTCATAACCTCGTCCAAATCCTGGCCACGTGGATCAAGGATAATTGGGGTGACAGGCCACTCTTTGGTTTCCTGCTCGACCAAGTCAGCCACCGGCCCTGCCGCAGGAACGACCACACGCATTGCAGGGTGTTTCACTAATATTGGTGCCAGGGCTTCACCTAAAACCTTGGCCAAACGGGTAACTTCTCCTTTACGCGACCCGGGCAGAACAAGCAACAATGGCGCGGCTGCTTCGAGGTCGTACTTTTTGCGAAAAGATATTTTTTCATCTGCCGACGCTATAGGTTCTGCCGCAACAGGATGTCCCACGAAATCGCAATCCATCCCTTCTGCCTCCATATAAGGAGGCTCAAACGGGAATAGCGCAAGAACATGGTCAATCATTTTCGCCATCTTTGCTGCACGTTTTGGCCGCCATGCCCAGACGGTTGGAGCCACATAGTGCACGCATCGAATTTCGCTGGAGTGTTTCACCAACTTGGCAACACGCAATGAAAAATCAGGGCTGTCTATTGTGATAAGAACGTCAGGCTTACTGTCGATCACAGCTT
>JABGTH010000076.1 GCA_018647275.1 Paracoccaceae bacterium | reverse complement strand
CGACCTTGTGCGCGTGTTGCCAGAGATTGAGTCGGCTGAAGTTCCTGTGTTTTTGGCCTACCCAGAGGAGCTAAGGCACTCCAAGCGTATTTCCGCCTTCCGTGACTTCGTTCAGGAAGAAATCATCATATTCCGTAAGCACCTAAGAAACAAAGGGAATACCTAGGTATGCACTATACGCATATCGGGTTTTCACCCCATGGGGCACATTGCACATTGATTGGGCGGTTTCTGAACACTAAGTCCCTCTTTGAAGGTGGCGGGTACTTCCCTGTATCCCGCCTTCACCTCCCTGTTGGACTTGGCCGAGCTTTGCGCTCGGCCTTTTTTTTCGGCTTTTTTTGAGCAGGATTTTGATGTCCCTGGCGACCTCAAATTGCGTCCAAAATATACAACCGCGATTTGATGTAACCAGACTTCTAAATTTTCCGGTACTGGCAATTAAGCGGGTGAGCTATCAAACCTAACTCAAAAGTTAATGTACCCTGACAAACTTTAACGCATCCGCGGTCTAAACAACTAATGAACGCGTACAAACCTGCTAAAATGTGCAGTTTACGTTCAGAAATGTACGTTCTGGCCGATACAGCCTGTTTGCCCGTCTTTTTCACTGAGGTTAAATGTATAGATTGGCGGTCAAACTGTGCGTTTGAGCCTAAAACAGGCTCCGAACGCCCCGTGCACAACTTGCTCCCAATGTTTCGTGTAACGCCCCTTTCCCCCATCCGCATCAGCCTGTATGAAACACCCAATCTTTGTAAATTCGAGGGAATTAGGCACATGACAGAGCCTGCGATCACACCAGATCTTATCGCCAAGCACGGGCTAAGCCCTGATGAATACGAACGTATTCTTGAGATTGTAGGACGCGAGCCAACCTTCACTGAGCTTGGTATTTTCTCAGCTATGTGGAACGAGCACTGTTCTTACAAATCCTCCAAAATCTGGCTAAAGACACTGCCAACAACTGGTCCACAGGTTATCTGCGGCCCTGGCGAAAACGCTGGTGTTGTTGATATTGGTGACGGACAAGCTGTTGTTTTCAAAATGGAAAGTCACAACCACCCATCCTACATTGAACCGTACCAAGGTGCCGCAACTGGCGTTGGTGGCATCCTGCGCGATGTATTTACAATGGGCGCGCGTCCTATCGCATCAATGAACTCCCTGTCGTTCGGTGAACCATCACATCACAAAACAAAACAGTTGGTGAACGGCGTGGTCGCAGGCGTTGGCGGATACGGCAACTGCTTTGGTGTGCCATGTGTTGGCGGCGAAGTGCGCTTTGACCCAGCTTACAACGGCAACTGCCTTGTAAACGCGTTTGCAGCTGGATTAGCGGACGCAGACAAAATCTTTTATTCAGCAGCTTCTGGTATTGGTATGCCTGTTGTTTATCTTGGCGCGAAAACGGGCCGCGACGGCGTTGGCGGCGCAACAATGGCATCAGCGGAATTCGATGATACTATTGAAGAAAAACGCCCTACCGTTCAGGTTGGTGACCCTTTCACTGAAAAACGCCTGATGGAAGCCACGCTAGAGCTAATGCAAACTGGTGCGGTTATTTCAATCCAGGATATGGGGGCCGCTGGCCTCACATGTTCCGCGGTTGAAATGGGCGACAAAGGCGGATTGGGCGTGCGTCTGCACCTCGAAAATGTGCCAGTCCGTGAAGAGCACATGACCGCTTACGAAATGATGCTTTCTGAGTCCCAAGAGCGTATGTTGATGGTTCTAAAGCCGGAACTTGAAGCAGAAGCCAAAGCAGTCTTCGACAAGTGGGATCTAGATTTCGCTATCGTTGGCGAAACCATCGCTGAAGATCGTTTTCACATCGTTCATAACGGCGTAACTAAAGCTGACTTACCTTTGAAAACCCTTGCTGGCACGGCACCTGAATATGACCGCCCTTGGGTAACAACACCCGCAGCTGAACCACTTGCTGACGTTCCAGGTATTGACCCAATTGATGGCCTTCGCGCCTTGATCTCCAGCCCAAATTATGCGGCTAAACAATGGGTTTATGAGCAATATGATACCATGGTTATGGCAGATAGTGCCCGCACACCTGGCATTGGTTCTGGCATCGTTCGTATTCACGGTACCGACAAGGCATTGGCCTTCACCTCAGACGTGACACCGCGCTACGTCAAAGCCAACCCAGTTGAAGGCGGCAAACAAGCAGTCGCTGAAGCATACCGCAATCTATGCGCAGTTGGTGCGACCCCATTGGCTACGACGGACAACATGAACTTTGGCAACCCCGAGAAGCCAGAAATCATGGGCCAGTTCGTTGGAGCGATCCAAGGAATTTCAGCAGCTGTTACCGCGTTGGACATGCCAATCGTTTCGGGTAACGTGTCCCTTTACAATGAAACTGACGGTAATGGCATTTTGCCAACGCCAACAATCGGGGCCGTTGGTCTGATCAAGCACGTTGATGATATCATCGGCAACGAAGTTCGTGACGGCCATGTTGCGCTTGTCTTGGGCGACACGACAGGCCACCTAGGCCAGTCCGCATTGCTTGCCGAAGTGTTCAGCCGCGTTGAGGGCGACGCCCCTGCTGTGGATCTTGATGCCGAAGCAAAACACGGCCAGTTTATCCGTGACAACCGCGAGATGATCACAGCTTGTACTGACCTTAGCGATGGCGGTCTTGCCTTGGCAGCGTTCGAATTGGCAGAAGCATCTAACGTTGGTGTTTGGCTAGACAGTGACGATACCCCAACATTGTTTGGTGAAGACCAAGCACGTTATTTGATCGCCTGTAATTTTGATCAGGCAGAAGGTTTAATGTTAGCAGCTGCACAAGCTGGCGTGCCTTTGCACTCTGTCGGTAAGTTCACTGGCGAAACTGTTTGGATGGGCAATTGCAGCGCGCCATTGTCCGAACTGTCTGAAGTTTACCGCAGCAGTTTTGCTGCCGCAGTCGCTTAAAAAATATTACAAGACTTAGATGCCGGCCTGACGGTCGGCATCTTCCATCACGTTTTTTCAGCTAACCCGCTCATTAAACGTGCCTTTTCCCCTACATCGTCAGTTCGTGAGATGACAGCGGCCAGTTCCTCAAGTGAAGCAATCGAATGCCCTGCGCGAAAACTATCCACATGGGGCAACATAACTTTGATGCCGAGGGCTTTTGCGGAGAACTCATCCCATCTCAGCAACGGGTTCAGCCAAATTAAACGTTTTGAACTGAGGTGTAGACGTTGCATCTGTTTGGCTAACACCTCCGTATCCGCACGTTCCAATCCATCAGTGATCAAAAGCACGACAGAACCCTGCCCCATGACGCGCCGCGACCAATCGCGATTGAAATCCTCAAGACACCCACCGATCCGGGTGCCACCTTCCCAATCTTGCGCCTCAGCCCCGGCGGCTGACAATGCAGCGTCCACGTCGCGCTGATGCAAATGCCGCGTTATGTTCGTGAGACGCGTTCCAAATGTGAAGGCATGCACTTTGGCCCACCCCACACCCTTTGCGTTGCTCACAGCGTGAAGAAAATGCAGCACAGCACGTGAATATTGGCTCATAGACCCCGAAATATCACAGAGGACAACCATATTGGGCCAACGATGACGGGGTGTTTTGTACATCACCTTGTGTAGCTCACCTCCTTTTCGCATAGCAGCACGCAGGGTTTTAGCAGCATCAACCCTACCGCGTTGGGATGATCGCGTGCGCCGTGAAATCATCGGGTCAACGGGCAGCTTTATCCGCGCCAGCATGCGTTTGGCCTGGGCCATCTCAGCTGTGCTCATTTGTTCGAAATCAAGTGAACGCAGCCTTTCTTCAGTACTGATAGTCAACGATGCATCAATCTCAATCTCGCTGTCTTCGCGTTCTTTCTCTGGCTGGTCGACTGGGGCTTCGGCACCGTCAAGCAACGCCTCAGCCGCACGTTTTTCGGCCGCTTGCGCGTTTCGTTCTTCTTGAACGCCACGGATGGCTGGCAACATCGCCGCCATCATATGCTCAAGATATTGGGGATCGCGCCAATACAATCGAAAGACCTGCGCATATAAGACACGGTGTTCGGGCCGGTTGACGAAACAAGCATGTAACGTCCAATAAAAGTCCTGCTTGTTCGTAAATCCCGCAATTTGAACTGCGCGGACTGCATCTATGACCCGTCCCGGGCCAATCGGCAGCCCAGCACGACGCAATGCGCGGGAAAAATGCATTATATTACCCGCTAATTTAGGGTTTTCAGGCAGTTCAAGTGGGATATGTTCAACCATATAAGAGCGCCTTGAGGGGTTAGCCCCAGCCTCCTGAAATGGCTATTTTTGGGCCCATCACTGTGATTGCTCTAAGGACGTTTTGGCCTGATCCAATATCCGTTTCGCTTCAGCTCCATGCAGTTTTGTAATATCATCTTGGTACTTGAGAATGGCGCCCAATGTGTCTGCGATGGCTTCTGGACTTAACGCGATAATATCTAGCGCCAACAAACATTTTGCCCAATCAATCGTCTCTGCGACGCCTGGTTTTTTGAATAGGTCTTCTGTCCTAAGATGCTGAACAAAAGCAACTATTTCCCGGCTTAAAGTTTCCGCAGCTTCTGGTGCCTGCGCCGTTAGAATTTCCATTTCCCGTTCGAAATTTGGATAATCGACCCAATGATAAAGACAACGCCGCTTGAGGGCATCATGAACTTCGCGGGTGCGGTTAGATGTTACAATAACAATGGGCGGTTCTGGTGCCTTGATCGTACCAAGTTCTGGGATCGTCACCTGAAAATCACTAAGTGCCTCTAACAAGAAGGCCTCGAATGGCTCATCGGTTCGGTCAAGTTCATCGATCAAAAGCACGGGCGCGCCATTTTTGTCAGGACGCATCGCTTGCAGTAACGGACGTTCAATCAAGAATTCATCGCTAAATAACTCTGCCTGAAGCGCTACTCGGTCCGTGCCACCTGACGCCTCTGCAGTGCGGATCGCGATCATTTGAGCAGGAAAGTTCCACTCATAGACGGCCGTCGCGGCGTCCAATCCTTCATAACATTGTAACCGAATAAGTCGTTTGCCCATACTCGCGGCCAACGCTTTCGCGATTTCCGTTTTGCCAACGCCGGCCTCGCCTTCCAAGAAAAGCGGCCGACCCAGCTTGAGAGACAGGAAAACAACCGTTCCTAGCGCGCGGCTGCAGATGTATCCCTGTTCTGCAAGCATGGATTGGACTGCATCGATAGATAAAATTTTATTCATTGGCAGTCTCCCTACGTTCTATTGGTGCATTGCCTGACGCATCGGTCAACCCTAGAACCCAAATTATGCGGTCAATTTTTTCTGCAAACGAAACCAACGAGGTCGCGCCCGAATTACAACCGCAGACAGAAAAATCACCTCAGAAAGAGAAGTGCCTGTAATAAAAACTTTTTTACACCCCAAAAGGCCGAAAATTCGACGATGTCCTACAAAACTTCGCCATATTGTAGGGGTATCCCCAACCCAGAACCCACCAACAAAAGGTGGAAGCGAGCAATTGAGGATAACGTAAATGCAAGACGATCTAGGCGTATTCGACACGTCTTTGGCCGATCCGCCTAACGGGCCATGGCTTCAAAAAAGCTTAGAGGTTCTTTAGGAATATGGCTATTTCGAAACACTCGGAAAACTTCATTTTGCGACATTTGTTGGTAAAAAACCGAT